>JAESQI010000113.1 GCA_016765255.1 Robiginitomaculum sp.
ACAAAATTTAAAAAGCGCACGGCTGGATACATTTGTCTCCATCGGATTTGGCGGCATCGTCTCCATTTTAATTGCCGCCACAGCCGCCGCCTCTCTATTTGCCAATGGCCTAGAGGTCAAATCCGTGGCCGATATGGCCGAGCAACTCCGCCCGCTGGCTGGTGATTTCGCGCCCGCTCTTTTGGGCATGGGATTGTTAGCCGCTGGGTTTACTAGCGCCATTACAGCGCCTTTGGCCACAGGATATGCCGTGTCTGAAATTTTGGGATGGGAAACAAATGATCACCGTATTCGCTGGATTAGTATCAGTGTCTTGGCCATCGGCGGTTTAATCGCGCTTAGCGGGTTTAAACCGATTAACATTATCCTGCTGGCCCAATTTGCCAACGGGCTTCTCCTGCCGATTATAGCAGGGTTTTTACTGTTTACAATGAACCAGAAATCCGTGCTAGGAAAATATGCCAATGGCTGGCTGGCTAACGGATTGGGCTTGGCCGTTTTTCTCATCTCGTTTGGTCTAGGCATACGGATGATCGCCCGAACATTTGGCTTGATTTAGGGTTTCGTGCTTTCGTAAAGGGCTAAGATATTTTGTGCCTGTTTTAAATGCGGCATGTCTTTCATCTGGCCATCAACCGAGACGACGCCTGCACCCGGTTGATTATCAAAAGCTTTAATCACGGCTTGCGCGCTCCTAATTTGATCTTCTGTTGGCGTGAAACATGTATTGATGATCTCCACCTGAGCAGGATGGATGGCCAGCATGCCCGTAAACCCCTGGGCAAAGGCAGATGTGGCCCGCATGCGCAGCCCGTCGTTATCGCGAAAATTATCATACAGCGTATCAATAGCCTGTACACCTGCGGCTTTGGCCGCCAGTAATGTCTGGGCGCGCACCATAAGGTAGGGAAATGCAAAATCTCCGTTGGCGTCCTTATTGGTCAAGGCCCCGAGGTCAGTTGCCAAATCTTCAGCCCCCCATGTCAGGCCCAAAAGCCTTGGCAAATAGGTACGGGGATAGAGGGATAGCGACAGTACCGCCCGAGCCGTTTCCGTGGCGACAGGCAGGACTTTTATTTTACCAATCTCAAGGCCATGTTCGCGCTCCAATCTTTCGATCCTAATTCCCAGCGTTTCAATATCCACTGGCCCGTCTGGTTTCGGGAGCATAATCCCAGCAGGAGAGAGCGGAATAATCGCCGCCAAATCATCTTCAATATAGGTCGATCCCAAAGGATTAACCCGCACCCAAATCTCAGATTTTGTCTGCACTTGCTTTAAGAATTTTACGCAGTGGGCACGACCTATAGATTTGCGGCTCGGTACAACCGAATCTTCTAAATCGAGAAGTAGGGCATCTGCGCCTCTTTCCCCTGCTTTGGCGAGTTTTTTTTCGCTATCTGCTGGAACAAATAATAAAGACCGCAATATTTTTGACACAATGAGCTCCTAAAATTATTGGTTTATTCTAATGCGCCGTATATAGACAAGGCAATGACAAATCCGCATTTTGTATTTTTTGAAGATCAACTGGCCAATTCAAAACGGCTCTACGAGAACCCGATTGCGATTGTCACAGCTTTCGCGCCCTGGGATATTAAACCTGCCTTGGCGCGTTTACAAACATACCAGAAGGACGGATTTTATCTGGCTGGGTATTTCGCCTATGAACTCGGCTATCTTTTAGAACCTAAATTACACGGTTTACTGCCAAAAAATTTTAAAGGCCCGCTCTTGCATTTTGGTGTGTTTGAAAGCTTTACTCGAAATGATTTACCTGTTGAAGACCTCGGGCACATACACGCCCTTACCCCCGAGTGGACACGCCGCCAATACCTTGCGCGGTTTAAGAAAATTATGGCCTATATTAAAGCAGGCGACGTTTACCAAATCAATCTAAGTTTCCCTGTGACGGGGGCATATTCGGGCAGTGCAAATGCACTTTATCACCAGCTTAAATCTCGCCAACCTGTCCGTTATGGGGGCGTAATTAGCCTCGGCGGAGCGAGGCATGTCACCCTGTCGCCTGAACTCTTTTTTGAAACAAAATCTGACACTATCCTTATGCGTCCCATGAAGGGAACGATAAGGCGCGGAGACACGCCAGAGCAAGACATAGCCTTGGCTAAAAACTTGCAAAGCGATGCAAAAAACCGGGCCGAAAATTTAATGATTGTCGATTTACTCCGCAATGATCTGGCCCGACTTAGTTTTGCAGGTTCGGTAAAGGTGACCGATTTATTTGCCCTTGAAACTTTCCCCACCTTGCACACCATGACCTCGGGCATAGAGGCGCGGCTCAAACCAGACACCAAAATGCACGATATTCTCAAAGCATTATTCCCCTGTGGTTCGATTACGGGCGCGCCCAAAATCAGGGCGCAGGAAATTATCCGTGAACTTGAACCGCACACAAGGGGCAGTTATTGCGGCGCACTGGGTCTCATGGATCCAGACGGCAACATGCGGTTTAATGTAGGTATTCGCACATTGACTTTGGACGCGGACGGGCAATTTACCTATCCTGTCGGCAGCGGCATTGTCGCGGATTCCCAAGGCGTTGATGAATACGCGGAATGTTTGTTAAAGGCCAAATTTTTGCACGACGACTTCACGCTCCTTGAAACTATAGGCTATGAACATATCATTGGGTTTATGCATTTTGAATTGCACATGGCCCGCCTAGAGAAATCTGCATTGGAGCTTGGTTTTATCTTTGACAAACCTAAGGCAATGCAAGCTTTAGCTGAGTATGTGCAAGATTCTCAAGGCCCACAAAAAGTAAGGCTGGAGCTTTCAAAAAATGGGCCTATTGAGATTAGCCACCAGCCATTAACTTTCACTCCGTTTCAAGAGTTGTGGCCCATAGCGGTCAGCAATAACCCCGTTAATAGCAAAAACCCCTTGCGGCTTCACAAGACAAATCACCGGAGTTTTATGGACAGGGAATTGTCACGGTTGGCGAAAAAAACGGGGTGCAAAGACGTAATTTTTATCAACGAAAAAGATCAAGTCTGCGAAGGGAGTTACACCAATATCTTTATTGTAAAAAATGGAGACATGTTCACCCCGCCTGTAAGCTGTGGTCTCTTGCCAGGAATTTTGAGGCAAGTTTTACTGGCAAGTGGAGACGTCACCGAAAAAATTCTTTCAGTTCAAGACCTATACGAGGCCGACGAAATATTTATTGGCAATTCAGCACGTGGACTCATAAAAGCACAGCTTGTATCTCGTGATAGATGATAGGCGCCATCAATTAAATTGTCATCCCAGATCAAGTCTGGGATGACTAAGAAGGGATTGTATTTCTGAACTTATAACTTCATTCAGCTGCCGCCATATCTCCTGCTCCATATTTATCATAGAGTTTTTCTTTTCGCGCAGGATCAATATTGACTTTGGAAATATCACCGTCTGCCCACGCCATAACTTTAGGATCCATAACCTTAAACCAAAGCGGTGGAATGGCGGCCATGGCAAAACAGCCGCCATACCCCATAGGTAGGCTGGGCAAGTCTGGGAAATTACGCAAAACCTGATAGGGGCGTTGGGGGAAAGCGTGGTGATCGGAATGACGTTGTAAATGGAGCAGCGACATATTTGACCAAAGATGATTGGTGTTCCAGCTATGGCGAGGCTGGCATTTTTCGTATTTTCCATTGGCACGTTTTTGACGCTTCAATCCGTAATGCTCCACATAATTAGCTTGGGTTAATCCGTACCAACCAATCATGTGATGGGGAATGATGAACCACAAAATATTGGCTCCAAATATATAAGCCAGACCGATTGCTATAAGAATTGTCACTGTATACACTTGCAAAACAGTATTGTGTACCGACCAAAACCCGTGCCCCTTAGCCGACAAACGTCTTTTCTCGTGGCTTAGGCCTCTGCGAATTGTGCCCGGAAGTTCACGTAATAAAAACTTATAGATACTCTCGCCCATGCGCGAACTGGCTGGGTCTTCTGGCGTTGATACCCAGATATGGTGGCCCCGATTATGTTCAATATTAAAATGCCCATACCCTAAAAGCATATTGCCAATTTTGGCACCTAGCCTATCCCACTTATTGTTTTTGTGACCAAGTTCATGAGTATAGGCAAGCATACCGCCGCTACCTGAACCAACACCTATTATGAGTGCAATTATTGCCCACCACGGTAAATCCTGTGTGCCGACAAACCAGACATAGGCAAAAAATATGGCAAAGAAAATGGGAATATGTACATGTACATGAAGGCGGTAATAATTATCTGCCATCATGGCAGGAACGACCTCTTCTGGTGTATTATAATTGTCAACACCAACGAATTTATCAATAATAGCGGTGACAAAATAAATATAAACGGCAGGGATGAGCGTCACAATCGGATTATGGCCAAAGGAAAAATATAGCCAAAAAGGCAATAAAAATACGGCAACCCCGACAAATCCAAACCACCAGAGATGACGTTTTTTATCGACGTAAATAACCTCTTGCCCGTCTTTATTCGTACCTGTAAATGTTGTCATTATGCTGCCCCTTTTTTATGTATTTCTAACCCGTCAAACGGTTTGCAAAGCGTCGCCATAGGCGTAATGGCGTCGAGTATAGTCGTGACTTTACCGACAATATATGGCCCGTCTAAATCATAGAATACCCGCCGCCCTATTTTTTGGGACTTACAAATGCCAGCGCGCTCCAAAATACTAAGATGGCGCGAGATCACAGAGCGGTCTTGGAACAGGCCGTGCGCTATGGTTGTCACGTCACACGCTCCCATCTCTATCAATTTTTTGATGATTTTCACCCGCGCTGGCTCGCACAAAGCTTTGAAATATTTTGTGTCAAAAACATCAAGAGCAGCTTGTGCCATGTGTTCATGAGCAGAGGTGGGCTTGCGATTGTCATTATTCATAAGCGTATATGTGCACACATATGCACATATTGCAATTGCCAGATTTGGAAACAGACTATTCAATTTTGCATGGGTTGAAATTTATGAGCGCCAGCTTAACGTTTGAGCTTTAACAGGGTTGACGAAATCGCGGCCCTCGACGCGAGATTTAGCCCATTCTTTTTTGAGGGCGAAATACCACCTTGCTTGCTGATCTGCATCTCCGACCAGCATTAAATTAGGATCGTATTTCAGGCATTTGGCTTGCAATTTTATAATATCACCGTCTTGATGCAAAAAGGTTCTCACCCCTAAACCTATCAAAGGGGACAAGAGTTTCACAATCATAAAATCAGTAAAAAATGCTTGGCTGATTTCGGTGCAGTTTTCGTCGATTGGCGTAACGGCGGTAAATGAGAGTAAGGATTTACCCCCTAAGGTAATCAGTTCAGTCCTGATATTAGGCAGTTGGAAACAAATTTCAGTCACAGGGTTACCACCCAGTAATTTATAGCCCAAAGAATTTGAAGACGGGGTGTGGCTGGCCATGGCCCAACCCCGCTCCCGAGGCTCGAATTTTTTGGTTTTATCATGCATGGAACCACCCGTTCGCCACCACCAT
>JAESQI010000114.1 GCA_016765255.1 Robiginitomaculum sp.
CAAGACGGGCAGGGCGGTCAGGAGGATGAGGTAAGGCGTACGGGTTTCGCTTAGGGCGAGGCTCAGGAGGGCGATCAGGCCAAACCCAGCCCCCCAAAACATATCAATAAT
This sequence comes from Robiginitomaculum sp., assembly GCA_016765255.1. Taxonomy (GTDB): domain Bacteria; phylum Pseudomonadota; class Alphaproteobacteria; order Caulobacterales; family Maricaulaceae; genus Robiginitomaculum_A. The sequence continues at coordinate 112 of JAESQI010000114.1, forward strand.
ACTGACGTCTTTAATTTTTAGGCTGATCAACCAGAGAACCAGCATCGCCAAAATAATCAGTCCCAGTGTCGCGCTAAATGTGAGTGAAATACCATGCATAATTTGCCCCTTTTGAGGCTAATCTACTCGGGAAATATAGATATGTCAAAGTGGAGTGTGGTTAGTTTTCTTCCCCCCATTTATGGGGGAAGTGCCAAAGCGAAGCGGCGGCGAATGGGGCGGCGCAAAGCGCCACGCAAGCTTTGCTTGCGCCCCCATCCCCCCTTCGGGGTACTTCCCCCATAAATGGAGGAAGCAAAAACACTATTCACGCGACGCCTCATAAAGCGCAATGGCAGCCGCCGTGGATACGTTCAGGCTCTCGGCCCCGCCGGGCATGGGGATTTTTGCCAGTTGGTCACAACAATCGCGCACGCGTTTTCGGAGTCCCGGGCCTTCTGCCCCCAAGACCAACACTTCGGCATCAGAATTATGAAAAGCTTGTTGCAATGTTATATTTGCCTCACCAGCCAAACCTGTCACCCGCCAATTCATTTTTTGCAGTTCCAATAATGTGTTGGCGATGTTGGTGACGTGAATATGGGGCACGCTTTCCACCGTGCCGACGGCGACTTTGGCGGTGGCTCCCGTGAGAGGCGGGGCGTTACGAGACTGCATGATCACGGCTTTGGCGTTAAAGGCCTTGGCAAGCCGAAAAATAGCGCCGACATTATGGGGGTCGGTGATTTGATCAAGCACGATGAGCAAGCCTTTGGCGGTGCCAGCTATGTCGTGGAGGGACTGCGCGGGGAGAGGGGCGCACGACAGGGCAATGCCCTGATGGCTGGCCCCTTCTGGTAGGAGGGAGTCAATGTCTGCGGGGCTGACGATTTGGGGCGTTATTCCTCTTATCGGCTTTGACGGGTGTATTTTAAGCCTGTCGGCCCATTTGGGTGTCATAATTATTTTGTGCAGGGTGCGTTTTGGGTTTTTGAGGGCGGCTTCGCCTGCATGCGCGCCCCAAATCCATGAACCACTCATGCCAGAATCTGGATTTGCCTGCCGATTCGGGCGCGGTTTGGCCATATCTGCATGGGTTTTCATACCCTTGGAGCGACTCGGACGCATATTGCGTGATTTATGGGCCTTGAAACCCTTGTTTTTGGGTGGTTTACTCATAATGTTGGCCTGATCATTAGGGGGAGTCCTGATTGGTGAAATATTAGTGTTTTTTCTTAGGTTTTGCCGATAATATCTATTGCGTGTTGAGTAGGGTATCTCTATATTCCGCCTCCAGAATTAGCAACAATAACTCTGTGTGGCTTGGCTTTTAATTTGCTCGGCCATTTTCAGAGTGTTTTTCGTTTGGCGAAAGGATTTTTATAAATGTCCATTTACACTCGGTAAATGTACGTTTTTTGATGAAATGGAAAAAGGAGGGGTGGCCGAGTGGTTAAAGGCGTCAGACTGTAAATCTGATCACTTCTGTGTACATTGGTTCGAATCCAATCCCCTCCACCAGCCACCGTTCACTTTGTGAGCTTTGGCTTGGCAAGCCAGCCCCACCACTGGGCCAGCTTGCCGCAGAAGTATGAGTTGAAGTTTTGGCGGGCTTGCCGCGCCGTAGCTTTAGCGAAGGCGGGTATAGTATAATGGTAATACAGCAGCCTTCCAAGCTGACTATGCGGGTTCGATTCCCGCTACCCGCTCCAAGCTTGAATTTCAAGTTTGACACACTATATGAATTGAGAATTTGGCTTCCCTTAAAAAGAAGCTTAACCGCCCAAGCAAAACAACGGGCATAACTAAAGAGTGAAAAAATGGCTAAAGAGAAATTTGAACGCAATAAGCCGCATGCTAATATTGGTACGATTGGTCATGTTGATCATGGTAAGACCACATTGACGGCTGCGATTACCAAGTATTTTGGTGAGTTTAAGGCTTATGACGAAATTGACGGCGCGCCTGAAGAGAAAGCGCGTGGGATTACCATTTCTACGGCCCATGTTGAATACGAAACCGAAGCGCGTCATTACGCGCATGTGGATTGTCCAGGACATGCCGATTATGTGAAAAACATGATTACAGGCGCAGCCCAAATGGACGGCGGTATTTTGGTTGTGAGTGCAGCGGACGGCCCGATGCCGCAAACCCGTGAGCATATCTTGCTTGCTCGTCAAGTTGGTGTTCCGGCTCTTGTTGTGTACATGAATAAGGTTGATCAGGTTGACGACGACGAACTCTTGGAGCTTGTCGAGATGGAAATCCGTGAGCTTCTTTCCTCCTATGATTATCCGGGTGATGATATTCCCGTGATTATGGGCTCTGCATTGGCGGCTCTTGAGGGCAAAAACCCTGAGATCGGCGAAGACAGTATCCGTAAATTGATGGCGGCTGTTGACGAATATATTCCGCAGCCTGAGCGCGCAATCGATCAGCCGTTCTTGTTGCCGATTGAGGATGTGTTCTCTATTTCTGGCCGTGGCACGGTTGTAACGGGTCGGGTTGAGCGCGGCGTTATCAATGTTGGTGACAGCATTGAAATCGTTGGGATCAAAGATACGCAAACCACGACGTGTACAGGTGTTGAGATGTTCCGCAAACTTCTCGACCGAGGAGAAGCGGGTGACAATATTGGCGCGTTGATCCGTGGTATTGACCGCGAAAAAGTTGAACGTGGGCAGGTTTTATGTGCGCCGGGTTCTGTGAACCCACACAAGAAATTTATTGGCGAGGCGTATATCTTGACCAAAGAAGAGGGCGGGCGCCATACACCGTTTTTCACAAATTACCGTCCACAGTTTTACTTCCGTACGACTGATGTGACGGGTGTTGTGACACTTAAGGACGGCGTTGAAATGGTGATGCCTGGCGATAATGTTGAAGTGAATGTAGAGTTGATCGTGCCTATCGCGATGGAAGAAAAACTCCGCTTCGCCATCCGCGAAGGTGGCCGCACAGTCGGCGCTGGTGTCGTGTCAAAGATTGTAGAGTAAAGTTTATCGGAGTGCCTGTGAGGGCACTCCATTTTTATTGAGTAATTCGGAACGAATATTATGGAACGTCAAAATATACGCATACGGCTTAAGGCCTTCGATCACAGAATTTTGGATCATTCGACCCAAGAGATTGTGGCTACTGCCAAGCGCACAGGCGCACAGGTTCGCGGCCCTATTCCTTTACCAACGCGCATTGAGAAGTTTACGGTTAACCGTTCGCCGCATGTGAACAAAAAATCTCGTGAACAGTTCGAAATTCGTACCCACAAACGCATGCTCGATATTGTTGATCCAACTCCACAAACCGTTGACGCGCTGATGAAGCTCGACTTGGCGGCTGGTGTGGACGTTGAAATTAAGTTGGGAGCATAGTTATGCAACGCTCAGGATTAGTTGCTAAAAAACTCGGTATGACCCGTATCTTTACGGAAGACGGTATTCATGTACCAGTAACCGTATTGGCTCTTGAAGGCTGCCAAATCACTGCCCACAAAACCCAAGAACGTGATGGCTACACGGCCATGCAACTTGGCGCGGGTGAAGCAAAAGTAAAACGCGTTTCCAAAGCAGAACGTGAACGCTTTGCCAAAGCGAATGTAACGCCAAAACAAAAATTGGTTGAATTTCGTATCTCGGGTGAAAACTTTATTGAAGTTGGCGCAAGCATGACTGCTGACCACTTTGTTGTCGGTCAAAAAGTTGATGTCGCAGGTGTGTCTATCGGTAAGGGTTTTGCGGGTGCGATGAAGCGTCATAACTTTAGTGGACTTCGGGCCACTCACGGTGTGTCTATTTCCCACAGGTCGCACGGCTCAACTGGTCAGTGTCAAGATCCGGGTAAAGTGTTTAAAGGCAAGAAAATGGCTGGCCATATGGGCGCAGTTCGGGTGACCACACAAAATGTTGAAATTGCTCGCATTGATGTCGAGGACGGTCTTGTTCTTGTTCGCGGCGCAGTACCGGGTTCTAAAGGAACATGGATTGAAATTCGCGACGCAGTTAAAGGTGTCAAAGCAAATGATCTGCCTATGCCTGGTAAATTTAACGCGGCTGTAGCAAAAGCAGCGCCTAAAGCTAAAAAAGAAGCGGCCCCTAAAGCTGAAGTAAAATCTGATTTTGTTGACGCGGTTGTGCTTATTGACGGTATTGGCCCGAAAGGCGAGGAAGTCTTGAAATCCGCTGGTATTACAAAGCTAACTCAAGTAGCGGCGTGGACTGCTGACGAGATCAAAGCGATTGAAGAAAAAATCGGCAAAGAGGGTGTTATCGCCAAAGAGGAATGGGTTGAGCAAGCCAAGGAAATGATCGGCGGCGCGGAGCCTCGCGCCAAAGTAGATCAAGACCTTAAAGCGAAAATGCTTAAAGCATCCACTTCTAGCGATGCGGGCGAGGAAGAATAGTTATGAAACTTGATGTACAAACATTGGCCGCTAAAAAGTCTGGGTCTGTGACCTTGGATGATAGCATTTTTGGCCTAGAGCCGCGCAAGGACTTGCTGCACCGCATGGTGCGCTATCAACTCGCGAAACGGCAATCTGGCAATCATTACACCCAAGAGCGTGGTGATGTGAAAAAGACAACCAAGCGGATTGGTAATCAAAAAGGCGGCGGTACAGCTCGTCACGGTAATGGTGCGGTTTCGCAGTTCCGTGGTGGTGGTAAAGCGCATGGCCCGCGTGTTCGTTCGCATGCGCATGGTCTGCCGAAAAAAGTTCGCGCTGCGGCATTGCGTCACGCATTATCTGCAAAAGTAATTGCTGGTGAGTTGATCATTCTTGACGAAGCGGTCATGAAAGCGCCAAAAACTGCTGATTTGAAAAAATCTTTGAGTAAGCTTGGGCTTGAAAATACGCTTATTATTGCGGGTTCGCAAATTGATGAAAACTTTGCAAAAGCCGCTGGCAATATTCCTAACCTAGACGTTTTGCCAAGCCGGGGCGCTAATGTGTATGACATTCTTCGTCGTCACAAATTGGTTCTGACTAAGCAGGCCGTCACTGATTTGGAGGCTCGTTTATCATGAGTGTAGCTGCTCGTCATTATGATACAATTGTAAGCCCGGTAATAACCGAGAAGTCTACGATTGTATCTGAACATAATCAGGTCATCTTTGAAGTTGCGATCAATGCGACTAAAGTTGAAATTAAAGAAGCTGTTGAGACTTTGTTTAAGGTCAGCGTGACAGCCGTTAACACCATGCGTGTCAAAGGTAAAACCAAGCGTTTTCGCGGGATTGCCGGTCGTCGCAAAGATATCAAAAAAGCTGTTATTACGTTGAAAGACGGTGACACGATTGATATCGCAACTGGGCTATAGGGGTTAAATAATGGCTTTAAAGACATATAATCCTACCTCACCCTCGCGCCGTGCGCTTGTACAAGTAGACCGCTCCGCCCTTTATAAAGGTAAGCCCGAAAAGGCATTGACCGAAGGTCTGTCCAAAAAAGGTGGCCGTAATAATAGGGGCCGCATTACCGCTCGCCGCCAAGGTGGTGGTCATAAGCGGTCTTACCGCATTATAGATTTTAAGCGGACTAAATTTGATGTGCCTGCAACGGTTCTTAATATTCAATATGATCCAAACCGGACTGCATTTATTGCCTTGATTGAATATGCTGACGGCGAGAAAGCTTATATCTTGGCGCCTCAGCGTTTGGGAGAAGGTGATAAAGTCATCGCGGGCGCAAGTGTTGATGTGAAGCCTGGTAATGCCATGCCGCTCCGCGCTATGCCTGTTGGCACGATCATGCACAATGTTGAAATGAAGCCTGGTAAAGGCGGTCAAATTGCTCGCTCTGCTGGTGCATATGTTCAACTTGTTGGTCGCGATGGTGGCTACGCTCAGGTCAGACTTAAGTCTGGCGAAATGCGCATGATCCACCAAAATTGCATGGCCACTGTTGGCGCCGTTTCCAATCCTGATCACATGAATATTAACCTTGGTAAAGCTGGCCGTAAACGCTGGCTCGGCGTAAGGCCGTCCGTTCGCGGCGTTGCCATGAACCCGGTTGACCATCCACACGGTGGTGGTGAAGGCCGTACATCGGGTGGTCGCCATCCAGTGACACCTTGGGGTAAGCCAACGAAAGGAGCGCGCACGCGTTCCAACAAGTCTAGTGATAAATTTATAATACGTTCGCGCCACGCGAAGAAGAAGGGTAGATAAGATATGCCACGTTCTGTATGGAAAGGGCCGTTTGTTGATGGGTATCTGCTGAAAAAAGCAGAGGCATCACATGCTGAGGGCCGCAAAAAGCCGATTAAAACATGGTCGCGCCGATCTACAATTTTACCGCACTTCGTCGGATTGACGTTTCAAGTGCACAATGGTCGTAAATTCATTCCGATCATGATCAGCGAAGACATGGTGGGGCATAAGCTTGGCGAATTTGCGCCAACTCGTACCTATCATGGTCACGGCGGCGATAAAAAAGCGAAGCGGAGCTAGAGATGTCCAGTAAGAAAAATCCACGCCGCGTCGGTGATAATGAAGCTATGGCGAAACTGCGTATGCTTCGTACCAGCCCGCAAAAACTTAACCTTGTTGCGCAAATGATCCGTGGCAAAAAAGTACAAAATGCTCTTGATGATTTGACCTTTTCGCGCAAACGGATAGCCAAAGACGTTTACAAATGTCTTTATTCTGCGGCGAGCAATGCTGAGAACAATCACGGGCTTGATCTGGATAGTCTTATCGTCTCTGAAGCTTATGTCGGTAAAAACCTCGTTATGAAACGTTTCCGTGCACGGGCGCGTGGTCGGGGCGCTAAGATTTTAAAACCATTTTCTGAGTTGACCATTGTCGTGCGTCAAGTTGAAGAGGAGACTGCGTAATGGGTCAGAAAGTAAATCCGATTGGGCTTCGCCTTGGTATTAACCGCACATGGGAATCTCGTTGGTACGCCAATACGGCTGAATATGGTAATCTATTGCATGACGATCTCGCTATGCGCGCTTTCATTATGAAAGAGCTAAAGGCTGCGTCTATTTCTCGCGTGATTATCGAGCGTCCGCACAAAAAATGCCGCATCACAATCTACACGGCGCGCCCGGGTGTTGTCATTGGTAAAAAAGGTGGAGATATCGAAAAGCTTCGCAAGAAACTTGCCGATATTGCCGAGTGTGAAGTATTCCTCAATCTTGTTGAAGTTCGCAAGCCTGAAGTTGATGCCAATATTGTTGCAGACAGCATCGCGCAACAACTAGAGCGCCGCGTATCTTATCGCCGCGCTATGAAACGCTCTTTGCAGTCTGCAATGCGTATGGGTGCTATTGGGTGTAAATTGAAACTTGGTGGCCGTTTGGGCGGCGTTGAGATTGCGCGTGTTGAGCAATACCAAGAAGGCAGTGTGCCTTTGCATACGCTGCGCGCTGACATTGATTACGGTACAGCTCGCGCTATGACAACAATGGGCATTATCGGGATCAAAGTTTGGATCAATAAGGGCGAAATTTTAGAGCATGATCCATATGCTCAGGAGAAGCGCATGAATGCACAAGATGCTCGTGGTGG
>JAESQI010000115.1 GCA_016765255.1 Robiginitomaculum sp.
TGCAAGTGGCCAGAGATTTTTCGGGTGGGAGCGTCGCTCCTTTGTATCTTCCATCCAATTCATTTGCCCGTGATAGTGTTTGGCAATAAATGCGTCCAACCCTTTGCCCGCTGCAGGCCCCATCTGTTGCAAATTGACAATGCCATATGTGGAAAACCCAAGATCATCAATACGTTTTTTTACGCGCTTAGACATATCTTGTGGGGACGTATCCACGGTTTAAAAATCCAGATCTGTGTAATGGGCACTTGGAGGTAGACCCGGGATTTTGTCTTTCAGAAGAGGGCGAAATGAAGGTCGGGACTTTAATTTTTGGTACCAGCTTTTCACGCTTGGCCAGTTTTGCCAATTGATCTCACCCAGATAATCAAGGCAGGATAAATGTGCCCCTGCTGCAATATCGGCGAGACTAAGTGTTTTTCCTGCAAGCCAGTCTCTCTGTTCTAAGAGCCATGTGATATATTCAAGATGAAATTTTAGATGCTCGCGCCCTAACCGTAATGTATGTGGGTCTGGCGCGCCGTGTGCGGAGAGGGTTTTTTCCAAACGTTCGCTCAGGATATAAGCATTGACATCACCGCTAAATTTTATGTCAAACCAATGGGCGATGCGCCTTGCTTCAAATCTCTCTTGTATTGACGGTGGTAAAAGTTGTGTATGCGCATTGCGAATTTCGTCCACGTATTCACAAATGGCCCGAGAGGACGCGATAATATTCTTGCCGTTTTCGCTTTCGTCAACAAGACAGGGCGGTACGCCCTCTGCGCACAGACATAAAAAATCTTCACTGGGTTGCCACGGTGTCACGGCGACCAATGTGAATTTTATTTTCTTTTCAGCCAAAGCCAGTCTCGCTTGCCGCGAATTTGGATCGAGAGGCCAGTGATAAAGTGTTCTCATAAACTTATAAATACAGCCAAAGGCATTAAAAGTGATTTAATGGTCATGGTCATGGTCATGGTCATGATCACAATTTAATTCTTGGCGAAAAATGGAATTGCCATGCATATGTTGACAGCCATTTGGGTGGGGATGAATAAGAATGTCAGCGGCGGGATAGACTTTCATCATCCGGTTTTCTGCTGCAATAACAATTTCGTGCGCTTCATTGAGAGACAAAGTATCGTTTAAATCAACTTGCATTTGAATATGAACAAATGGCCCTGCGGCCCGTGTGCGTAAATCGTGAACTGCGTTGATATGTGGATCCTCTAAGGCCAGTTTTAATATCAGTTCGCGCTCTTGAGGCGGTAATTCCTGATCCATTAGTTGGCTCCATGCAAGGCGTGCAATTTTGTATGCTGTATAAAACAACCACAAGGCTATGCCCACACCGACAAATGCATCTGCGCGCAAGAAAGATGTGTAACGGGTGAGAATAAGACCGATGATAACAGCAATATTTGCTGACATGTCAGCCACATAATGGCTCGGTCACCACGAACAGCGAGCGACCCTGTTGCTTTGATAGCCCAGCCTTGGGCGATCAATAACCATGTTGTGAGTAAAATGGCGATGACCATCACGGCTATTGCATACCCGCTATGAGTGATGGTGGTCGGAGCTTCGACATGACCAATAGAGGCTTCGAGTAAATGTACTGCTGCGAGAATAATAATGCAGACTTGTAGAACTGCCGAGAAGCCTTCGGCCTTGCCGCGCCCAAATCGGTATTGCGTATCGGGTAAACGCGCCGCGTACCGCACAGCAAAAAAACTGGAGAGGCCAGCGAACACGTCAAGGGCTGAGTGAACAAGGGACGATAAAATACCGATGGAGCCCGTTTCTCGAAATACGATGAATTTTAAAGCGATCAATATCAAACCAAGTGTCACGGAAAAGGCAGTAATGCGTTTGGTTATTTTAGAACTTTCCCGCGCACTCAGCCGCCCTGGACGTCCTATTTGAAAAGGCGCTCCTTCTTGTGTCAGTTGAGATGTTGGCTTAGGCATAAAGTCATTCTAAAATAAAATGTGTTGTTATAGCATAACTTAAACAAGGGATAGAAAAATTTTCCTGAAATACGGAAAAATTAGACAATACTCTTTGGACGCAATAAGATAAGACAAAGGCAAATAAACAAGGGGAATGGGAATGGTTAATTTTAAAACTTTTATTTTAAGCGCTGGATTAGCTCTCGGAATGGCGGCGTGTTCGCAAAATAATAACGACACTGTAAATGAACAAGCTGATAGCGGGCATGAGGATAGCGTTCCACATGCTCAACTTGGCGATAATGTTATCCCCGTGAGCTATAATCTCGATTTGCGGATTGACCCGAGACAAGACGGATTTTCTGGTGTGGTCAGCATTGTCGTTGATATTAAAAAGCCAACGCAAAAAATCTGGCTCCATGGCCAACATATTACGGTGAGTAATGGACATGCCGTGTTGGCGGATGGTCGTTCTGTTGATTTAACCTACACTGAAGTTGACCTTAAAATTGCGCCCTCTGGCGTGGCAAGTTTGACGTCGACCCAAGATTTAGGTGCAGGTCGTGTGACCTTGGTTTTGCCGTATGAAACACCCTATAATACGGCTCTGAATTCTGCCTATAAAGTCAGTCGCAGCACAGATGATGGCACGGATAATTATATCGTGACCCAGTTTGAAGCGATTGGGGCACGGCAAGCGTTTCCGGGCTTTGACGAGTCTCGTTTTAAAGTTCCCTTTGATCTGACCATTACTTCGCCGAGCCAAGATGTGGTCTATGCCAATACGCCCGATACAGCTAGTCCTGCAAAAGAAGCTGGTTGGACGAAACATGTGTTTGATACCACACGTCCATTGCCGACATATTTAATCGCCTTTGGGGTTGGGCCTTGGGACGTTGTTGAATATGCCGATATTCCCGTTAGCGAGGTTCGAGACCGCACGGTTCCCCTGCGCGGCATTGCTGTTAAAGGCTTGGGTAAGGATATGCAATATGCCCTTAAAAATACGGCAGGAATATTGGAAACATTGGAAACCTATTTCGGAATTCCTTATCCCTATAAGAAGCTCGACCTGATTGCGGCTCCTGATTATGCTTTTGGTGCTATGGAAAATCCGGGTGCCATTGTGTATACGGAATATTTATTACTCATGGACGAAAATTCGTCGCTCGGACAAAGACGCGCCTATGCCAGTGTGAATGCCCATGAACTTGCCCATCAATGGTTTGGCGATTTGGTGACACCCGTATGGTGGGAGGATATCTGGCTTAACGAAGCTTTTGCGACATGGATGGGCAATAAGACGGTTGCCGCGTGGCGACCTGATTATAAATTTGACAGACAAACCCTCAAAGGTGCGCTTGGGGCTATGAGTATTGATAGTTTGGCCAGTACACGCAAAGTGCGTGAGCCTCTTTTACGCACGGAAAGTGTCATGGATCAATTTGACGGGATTACTTACCGCAAAGGCGGCGGTGTACTCGCTATGTTTGAAAGCTATCTTGGGGAAGATGTATTCCAAAAAGGGGTACGACTTCATATGAAGCGTTTTGAAGACAGTGTCGCCACAGCCGATGATTTCTTTCAATCATTGGCCGATGGTTCAGGCAATGCCCAAGTCGTACCTGCCTTAAAAAGTTTTGTTGATCAACCGGGTTTGCCATTGGTCAAAGGTAGTTTGGTTTGCGCCGCGAATTCTTGTAAAGTGAATTTGAGCCAATCCCGTTACGCACCGCTTGGCTCAACCCTTACCCAAGGGCAGACTTGGCAAATTCCTGTATGTGCCCATTACGGCGCAGGGAATGTCGTGCAAAAAACGTGTACACTGATGACAGGGAAAACGGCAAGCTTAACCCTTGAGGGCTCGAAAAAACCTACATGGTTGACCTTGAATGCAGATGGGGCTGGTTATTACCGCTTTACGATGGACGCACAGGCTTGGGATGATTTGCTCGCCAATTTAGAGCAGCTCAATACCAAAGAGGTTTTAACCGTATTGGACAGCTTAAAGGCTAGTTTTAGCGCTGGCGAGTTGAACGCGGAAACCTACCTTAACGGTATGGCGGCTTTTGCTAAACACAAGGAATACGATGTTGCTTCAAGTGCTGGCAGTGCAATAGGTAGCATGTATAATACTTTATTGCCGAAATCCGCGAGACCTGATTTGGCACGGTTCACGCAAACCTTATACGCCGAGCGCTACCAAAAAATAAAAGACGCCAAGACAATGGAGGGGCAACTTTTGTCTCCAACACTAGCAGCGCGCCTGATTAGTTACGGTGGTGATAAAGCCCTTGGAGAGAAATTTGCTAAAGCTGGGGCCAATTATCTTGGCCTTGACGGCAAGGTCGATAAAAAGGCGCTTGCTCCGAATATGCTTGGCCTCGGTTTGCGGCAGACATTTAAAAAAGATAGCAAAGCGGCCATGCCTGCTTTGATGGCATTGGTGAAATCTGGCACGCCTGCTGAAAAAGGAAGAGCTCGTGGGGCATTATCAGCGACACTCGGTGATAAGGTTCTGACGGCGACGATGTTGGATGAAGCCCTGAATAATACGGATGTGTTTACGGGACGACAGGCAACAGGCTTGATCTATTCTCTTGTTGGTAATCCCGATACACAAACACAAGCTTGGAGCTGGTTTAAGGAAAATTTTGATGGTTTCGTTAAAACGAGAGTTGCCGATGTTCGGTTAGGCGGCGTTCCTGGCATTGCAGGTGGATTTTGCAGTGTAGAAAAAATGACAGAAGTTGAGACATTTTTCACGTCCAAAGCTGAACTGATCCCAGGTTACGAGCGATCTTTGGCTCAAGTCTTAGAGAGCATAAGTCTTTGCGCCGCGTTAAAGACGGAAAAATCAACCGAGCTTGTGTCGGCATTAGCACAGCGTTAGGCTGGTATTGCAACTCTATTTGCAAGGGCCAAATTCAATTTCCGACTGACCAGAAACCATGTTGATATTGATAAAAATATCGTCACTGGAAAAGACAGCGCGAACAGAGGCAGGGGTGTTAGGCTCGGAATGAGCAATAACATGATCTGCCCTGCTGGCCAGTTAAACACATAGAGGCCTAAGGATAAATCTGGTAAAGATTTTAAGGATTTGGGTAGTGCTGTTTTGCTTGTCATTATCAGATACACCAAATATCCAAACCCAATTTCTGTGCTGATTTCAATAAAAGGAGTCCAGCGCAATAGATAATACTGCAAGGCCGCAAGGATTATTACAATCGCTGGAACGAGCAAAGTGCGCGGCAGTTTGTCTTTGAAAGCATAGGCGCACATGCCTATGAGATAAGCCCAACCAAGTCGTAGACCTATGGATAAGGGATTAAGCAGTGACGGTGCGTCGGGTGTTTGCACTGTATAAACTATGAGGCTCGCATAACATATGATGAAGAAGAGCGTTAATATAAACAGTGTGCTTCTACGTCGTAAGCCCCCAAACGCCCATAATGTCGCCGTTAATATAAAGGCGATTGCGCCCCACCTAAATGTCCATAATCCGCCCTGAATGACACACATATAAAGAGCGTTATCCAGCAGTCCGGGGGTTAACATATCGGGGCTAAGGCAGGTTATAACTTTTACGAGATAGGTTATATGTTGCTGGAACTGTGAGCCATTTCCGAGTGTCCCGTCAAGCGGAACGCCGAGGAGCGGGAAGGCAATGAGAACAACCATGAAGGCAAAAACGGCCAGTGTGGGTAGATTGCGCCCCATGCGTGATAAGAGAAATTTTTGCGGTGACTCATGCCTCTCTAAGCTGCGCAACGCTAAAAACCTTGAAATCATGAACAATATTGAGATGCCGTACCAACTCGGATCAAAGCCAAGAAAATGTAAATATTCCGCTTCTTGTGGGCCGCGTGGCAAGGTTGATGCATATCCAAATGCGATGGAGGCAATAACAAGCATGCGCACAGGGCCGAGCCAAGTTAGGCTTTGCGCGTCTTGTACGCGGTTAAACCGAGCCTTAGCTCGTATATCATTGATTATGTCCACCAACATCACCTGTGAGTTATTGTTTTTTCAAGCTAACCGATAAATCTTAAGAAATGCACAGTATTGACCTGTAAAGTTGGGCCCGCGTGATATATCAATATTTGAAAGTTAAACTGTCTATATGGCAAGGGAATAGAGGGAATGAATATGGATTGGTTACATTTACTGATTCTGGCTATTTTGCAAGGACTGACCGAGTTCTTACCCATTTCTAGTTCCGCACATCTTATCTTGCCCGCTAAAATTTTGGGGTGGCCTGATCAAGGCCCGTTAATTGATGTTATGGCTCATTTGGGATCATTAGGCGCTGTTATCATATATTACAGAAAAGATGTTGCGCGTATGATTGCAGGTGGATTTGACCTCCTGAGTTTTAAAGGTGAAAATTGGCAAAAACCGCAGGCTAAGTTGGCTTTTCATATCCTGATTGCAACGCCGCCCACTTTAATCGTTGGTCTGTTAATGAGTATGACAGGATGGGCTGAATTGGTGCGTTCGCCCTTGATCATTGCGTGGGCTATGATTGGGTTTGGTATTGTTTTGTGGCTTGTTGATGTTTGGGGCAAAAAAGTAAACACGGTTGAAGGGATGAACTGGCAGGCCGCATTGTTAATTGGATTGGCGCAAATGATTGCCTTTATCCCTGGCACGTCACGGTCGGGGATTACTATGACTGCGGCTAGAGGTCTTGGGTATACACGCAGTGAGGCGGCCCGGTTTTCCATGTTACTCGCCATCCCGACAATTTTAGCCAGTGGATCATATGCCTTTTTGAAACTGCTAAAAGGTGGGGGAGGTGAGGCGAGTCTAATGGATGGGGTGGTTGTTGCTGCCTTGTCGCTCGTAGCGGCGTATTTTGCTATTTATGTGTTTATGAAGCTTATTGATAAAGTTAGCTTTTTCCCGTTTATGATCTACCGATTGGTTCTTGGCGTCTTGCTACTTTGGTGGCTGGCAGCTCACGGTGGGGCGTAAGCTAATCAGAGATGACTTCCCGGTGAAACTGGCCGTGGGTTTTTAAGTGTTCCAGCGTGCTGGGTAGAACAGCCTCAACGGTTTGCGGTTTAATCCCTAGTTTTGAAAACCCAGCTTGATCCCCGCTTAAGATATTGTCTGTTTTCATACAGGTAACCATATCGCGGGTGATGAAGGGCTTAATCAGTAAATTCAGGATGGGAATGGCCCCTAAAAATTCAAAGATAAAGCCAGTGGCGGTTCCTATAAACCAAGGCATAGGGAGGAGTAGGCGTTTTTTATCTACGGTTTGTAGTGTCAATTCTAATATTTCTTTGGCGGAATACCGTTTTGGGCCGGCAAGTTCGTAAGTCTCGCCTGTTGAGCCTTGGTTGACGAGAATTGCAATGGCTGCGGCAATGTCGCCGACATAGACAGGTTGAAACTGGTTTTTTCCGCCCGCAAATAGCGGCAGGACGGGACTAAATTGTGTCAATTTAGCAA
>JAESQI010000116.1 GCA_016765255.1 Robiginitomaculum sp.
GATCCAGGTGCCGAAGAAGCGCTTTATGATATGCAGTCCATGCGCGGTTTTGGCGGGCTGGAACTGGACGCTGACGCCATTCCTGACGAGACGACAATGTTGAATTTTCGATGCCTGCTAGAGACACATAACCTGACCAAGGCTATTTTTAAAGACGTCTCGGCCTATCTGGAAGAACGCTCTTTGCTGATGCGGGGCGGCATGGATATTTGGAGCTCTCAAAATCAATCTAGTCGCCAATAATGCAGAGGCAGTTTATGTGAAAATAATGACGGAATGGATTACATTCCAAAGCCTCAATAATCAGTAGTGAGCACTGAAATTGCACTTGCAAAAGAATGTGTTTGATTGATGGATGTAAGATTATTTGTTTTGCCGAAAATGTTATTTGGCCGATTTTTTGCACACCATATGTTCAGAATAGTCTGGCTAAATTTTCCATTTTGTTGCGTGGGTTATCATCACGTCAATAAAATTTTTGGCACAAGGCGTGATGGACCAAGTCTTCCTCTTGACCAATCCAATTTGCAGAGGAGGAAGTGCGGGGTTTTGTCCTAAAAGGGTGAAACTCCCTTTATCTGACAATGCTTGCGCGCTGGAGCAGAAAACCACAGACCACATATCTGTTTTGGCAACAACATCAGCCGCAATAGCAAAATCATCAACAAGAATGTGGGGCGTCGAAATATTCAGGCCGCTCTTGCAGTAGGCCTCTTTAAGTTTCGCACGCATATCTACAGGGGGAGTTGGACTAACCATTGGGTAGTTAAACAAGCCATTTTTACTCTTTGGTTCCTTCAATATGGGATGACCTTTTCGAACATACACTTCAAGAGGTATACGGAATAAAGGCCTAAATTCCAATCGTTCAGATAATATGAGTTCTTCGCCGTGCTCATCCGCATACCCCAAGGCTCCAAAAGCAAAATCCAATTTCCCGTCTTGCAATTTGGAGGAAAGCTCGGGCGTTGAGTCCACGACTATAGATATTTTTGTTTTTGGATAGCTGTTCGTATATTCAATTAAGCCGCTCCTGAAAAAGGCATCTTCCAAGCCCGGCTTTACACCTACTGATATGTGACCATGCTTGCCAAACCGATGGTTGGAAAGCCGTTGCTCAAAATCACGAGTATGGGCCAACAATTTCTGGCTCTCGGTTAAAAACAATTCACCTGCCTGCGTGAGGCGCATGCCTTTACTGTGCCTATTAAATAACTGCAATTGTAGTTTCTCTTCAAGATTTTTGACACGATTGGTTAGAGCTGGCTGGGAAATGCCAATCCTGTCAGCCGCGCGTTTTATACCGCCCGCCTTCGAGATTGCAGAAACATATTCAAGGTCTTTTAAATCTAACATACCAAACCTATACAGTGAAGTTATATATGAATACAATATAATTATTTTACATTATACCTAATTGGTGCCACCCATACATTATAAACAAAACTATATAAGGGGAACTCTATGTCATTCATGGATACAACAAGCAAAATCGCACTTTCAACACTTCTTTTGGCATCTATAGCATCGGGCGCTCAGGCTCAATCCACTGGGCCAGTACTCGACGAAATTATTGTGACGGCACAAAAAAGAGCAGAGAGCATAATGGATGTGCCTGTTTCAGTTTCAGCCGTTTCCGGGGCTAAGATTGAAGCCCTTGGTATCCAGCGCGGCGAAGACCTCTCTGCACTCATTCCAAATTTCAGCATCCAAACAGACCCAATCGGCGACAAGATTAACATTCGCGGTATTCAATCGGGTAACAATGCGGGACTTGAACAATCAGTTTCAACATTTGTTGACGGTGTTTATCGTGGCCGCGGCATGCAGTCTCGTCTTGCTTTTTTAGATGTGGGCCGGGTTGAGGTTCTTCGCGGGCCGCAAGGGACATTATTTGGGAAAAACACAATCGGTGGGGCTATTAATATTGTCTCCGCACAGCCAACGGATGAATTTGAAGGCTCTGTGACCGGCGCTTATACATTTGATGGCATAAATGAGTACACCGTGAAAGGGTTCTTGTCGGGGCCACTTTCTGACACAGTGCGCGGCAGAGTGGCCGGTCAGTACCGGGACATTACGAAAGGTTATATCGATAATATTTATTACAACGAATCGAGTCCGCAAATCAATGAGTTTGGCATGCGCGGCACATTGGAATGGGACGCGAGCCCTGATACCTTGGTGACGGCGAGGCTTGAATATGGCGAATTTGATCGGCAAGGGCAAAATTTTAGCATGATCGAAAACGGGCCCTTGGCTGCCTTTGGTATTGCAGAGGGACTATATAGAGAGGCAAATATCGGCGCTATTGACCCCGTGTTAGATATTGGCAGTAGCGGTACGCATGTCGGTGATATTCTTGAGAGCTCTCTGACAGTAAGCCACGCTGTTGGTGATGCCGAGATAACCGCGATTGCGTCATATTCCGCGTATGATTTTCAGCGCGAATGCGACTGTGATTTCAGCGCGCTGGACCTTATTCGGTTCGACGATAGTGAAGATTTTGAACAGTTTACTTTTGAAGCGCGTTATGCATCCGATAGCTCGCAAAAATTCAACTATATTGGGGGTGCTTATTTCCTCTATAACACTTTACTAGCGCAAGGCGATACCTACTTTAATGTGCGTTCAACACCTGGATTAGGTGATCTGGCGATCGACACTGTGCTTGCGGGCGGCTGTGCCGCAGCGGGCGGTGACCCCAATAACAGAAGCTGTATTTTATCGGGTCTTGTTACGGCTTTTGACGGAACGCCATTGGCATATACCGACTTTAACCGCCTTCATGAGCTAGATCAGGAAGACACGGTCTTTGCGGTCTCCGCACAGGCTACCTATGACCTTAGCGACACCTTTAGCGCGACGGGCGGGCTTAGGTTTACCACTGAAAAGAAAACGGCAACCCAATCCGCTGTTGCGAATGACTTTGGTACGCGCAATGCGAATAACATAGTTGGCAATTCGGCCCTATATGCGGCCAATAGCGCGCCTGGTTTTGAGCCATTCTCAACATTAGCTGAAGGCGCGGTGCATTCCAATGATTTAAGCCGCAAGGAAAACAGTGTTACTTGGTCGGCTAATTTAGAATGGGAGCCTGTTAGTGGGCGTATGTTTTATGCGTCTGCAGGTACAGGCTTTAAAGCGGGCGGTTTTAACAGTTTCGCGATTGGGCCGA
>JAESQI010000117.1 GCA_016765255.1 Robiginitomaculum sp.
CTTCGGCGATATATTCTCACAAATCTTTGGTGGACAAGGCGGCGGTGGAGGCGGTTTTGCCGACATGTTTGGCGGTCAGGGCCAAAGGCGTTCACTGCGCGGGGCCGACCTACGCTTTGAGCTAGAGATTAACCTCGAAGAAGCTTACGGCGGCAAAGATTTAGACATCAACATTCCCATATCAGAAGATTGCGAAACCTGCGACGGGGTCGGCGCGGCGGCGGGAGCTAAAATCGAAACCTGCTCGACATGTCAAGGGGCCGGCAAAGTGCGCACCCAACAAGGGTTTTTCACCATGGAACGCCCGTGCCCAACTTGCGGTGGACAGGGCGAATATGTATCCGAACCATGCGTGGCCTGCGACGGGGCGGGACAAGTGCGGGTCGAGACCGCTTTGGATGTAAATATTCCAGCAGGCGTAGAAGACGGAACCCGCATAAGACTTTCAGGCCAAGGCGACGCAGCCCCCAAAGGTGGCCACCAAAGAGGCGACCTCTATATATTTGTCGCGGTTAAACCTCATGATTTGTTTGAACGCGAAGCGGCCAATTTGTTTTGCCACGCCCCCCTTGCCATGACGTGCGCGGCATTGGGTGGGGAAATAGAAATCCCAACCATTGACGGTGGCCGTACAAAGGTAAAAATTCCAGCAGGCTCCCAGACGGGCAGACGTATGCGCCTAAAAGGCAAAGGCATGAGCGTCCTGCGCTCAAGCCAACGCGGCGACATGTATGTAGAACTTTCGGTCGAAACGCCAAGCGGTCTCAATGCCCGCCAAAAAGAACTCCTCGAAGAATTCCGCAAAGAAGGTGGCGACGAAAACTGCTCCCCCGCCGCCAGCGGTTTCCTCGACAAAGCGAAGAATTTTTGGAATGAACTGAGGGATTGAAGTCTATAGTTTTTGAGTTTAAAAATAATGATAAAGCATATCTAAAATGGCTTGCTGAAAACCCAAATGGGTTTGTTGTCAATACTAGGCAGGTCTACGACCCAAATTACATAGTACTTCATAAAGCTTCCTGCCACACTGTTTGCGCTTACCCCAATATGGAAAACAATTCAGGAGGGTTTACAGAAAAATCCTATATAAAAATTTGCGCGACGACAGTATATGATTTGCGGAAATGGGTGATTGCGTATGGTAGAGTGGACGGGACATTTTCCAAAGAATGTGGAATTTGCAACTCGTAACAACCATGACAGTGTAGTTTAATTGTCTTGTATGAAGTGATGTGTTCTGAATTTTCTGAAACCTCACCACGTAGTTTCTAAAAAATCATTCTCAACCCCTCAACCCCTCCTGAAGTAACTCTTATAAGAATTGCTTACATAGAAAGCCTAAAAAATTATCTATTGATTAAATACATGTCAGAACCTATAAACTGGTAGGTATGATAAGTATGGGGAAATTATTTAAAGCATTATAATTTTCACCAACTTATAGTCAAAGGCGAAAGAGTCGGGATAGGGAATATTCGTTAAAACATTTCACATGAACAGTTTAAGGTAAAGGCTTTTGGTAAACAATGCATCTGATTTTATTTTCCAGCTTTCCAACTTGTAATTCTCTTTTGAGAAACAGTGAGTGCAGAGTCGCTAAATAATTCTGGGTGACGTATGATAACGGCTTCAAACGCATGTCGTTCAAGCCCTTTATCAACAAGCGCTGTATAGCCCATTGTTTCTACGGGTCTGTCGACAGCCCGCTCAACCGCTTCAATTATTCCGTATTTTCTGATCATCTGCCATGTTCGGGTCGCGCGAGTTCGTTTGCCATTTTTTGCAGATAAAATTTCCTCGTAAGCATATACGGCTTGGAGGGCTTCTTTTTCAGCCTGTGTTTTTGCGCCGTATAGTTCCGCTTTTATTTCCAACTTTCGGTTTCTAGCTTGAATTGCCAAATCATTACGGTCCAACCGTTCTGCATTCGCAGCAAAATTATCACATTTTTCAGCCGTATCCAAACCAGCTATTCGTGAATCCATGTCCCCCATAATTTTCTCCGAAGCGGAATATGATAGTATATGTATTATACTTATTGACAATAATATTAACATATATATGTTGCAAGGTCAAGCAAAAGGTGAGGTGAGAAATTTCTGGTGAAATGCAGGTGCGATAAGAAGTTGTTAGGTAAGATACTGATGAGTTTAAGTGCTGATGTAAATTTATTGAAAAGTTTTCAGGTTAGTAAAAAGACATAAAATATATTTATTGATAAAATTACTTATAAAATTTGTAAGCTAGAAAAGCATAATGAGGAGAGAAATATCACAACATGTACTAAATATACGAAACTCTATGATTATCTTACAGGCCTAAGCATTAAAGGCGTGAAAACATGGGACACGACTTACGACGAAGTTGAAAATATTATAGGTGCAAAGCTTCCTACTTTGGCAAGAGACTGGGGTGTGTTTTGGAAATGGTCGAAAAGTCATCCAGAAACAGGTAGTGTCCGTCACGCATTGCAATTGGCGGATTGGGAAACTAGGAGGCAAATCCCATTGTCTAATACATTGCGCTTTATTTCAAATTTTTAAGTTATGTCAAAATATGATTCACTAAAAAAACACTTGGTCACTTTTGAAACTTCAGGGCGGTATGAATGGAACACTAGTTTCAAGGCTGTGGAAAAAATTCTTGGCTTTAAACTACCGCCGTCCGCTCGTAAATATCCTGAATGGTGGGCCAATGAGAATTTATCTTATACGTCTAAATCACAGTGTAAGGCTTGGGCGCAGGCAGATTGGAAAACGGCCCATGTCAATATTAACGGGGAAACTGTGACCTTTATTTCGCAGGCCCGTACGCCAAAACGGGTCACATATAAAGTTTCGCCAAAGCAAACTCTAAAATTAGAATACCAATGGCAAAGTCTGGGCGAGATATATCTGGATCATAAAGACCGGTTAAAATTTCCTGACGTTACCGATATACCTGCTGTTTACAAGCTCAACATAGAGACAAAAAATGGCCTGCATCATTACATTGGAGAAACGGATAATTTACGGCGGCGGGTGCAAGGCTATAGAACCCCTGGCCCGACTCAGCCGACCAATAAACGGTTGATGGCTATTATGAAAGAAACGCTCACCGTTCACAAAATAGTTAGTATTGATATGTTGCTGATGGGCCAAAAACAAGCAGGGCAAAGCGCTGAGTTTGCATTTGGTATGGGTAACAAATTTGTTCGACGCCTATTTGAAAACGCGGTAATATTAGACAGTTTAAAGAGTGGGCATATACTGTTAAATTTGTGAACGCGCAGGCGGACTAAGCTTCAAATTCTGAGCGGTAAGCATGAAGAGCGATTTGGCCGCCTGTGTGGATGAAGACGATATTTTGTCCTTTGGTAAACTCCCCTTTTCGGATTTTATCAATGAGGCCTGCCATGGCTTTGCCTGAATAAACGGGATCAATCAGTAAAGCCTCCAAGCGGGCACACAGTTTTACCGCTTCGACCATGCCTGCATTGGGAAGGCCGTATCCGGGGGCGAGATAATTGTCATCACACATTACATTTTTGCGCTCTATGGGCACGTCGAGTTTTGCTAATTTTGCCGCCCTTTTTGCTAGGGCAAATACTCGCTCTTCTAGGTCTTGTCTCTCGCGGGCGACACTTATGCCGTAAATGGGAATGTTGCTTTTTGCCTGCGCGAGGCCGAGGACAAGACCTGCTTGCGTGCCTTGACTGCCGCTGGCGGCAATAATGGCGTCAATGTTAATGCCTAATTTTTGGGATTGCGACAGAATTTCGGTGATGCAATCCATATAGCCGATGACGCCAATGGGGGACGACCCGCCCGTAGGAATGAAATAGGTTTTGTGACCTTGGGCACAGAGTGTGTCGGCGTAAGCTTGGCCTTTGATATCCATGTCCTCCCCGCTTTCACATTCATGGATGGTTGCGCCCATTAAGCCGTCCAACATAAAATTGCCATTGCGTGCATAATCGTCATCGCGCACGACTGCCTTTTCCAGCAAGACTTCGACGTTAAGGCCCAACTTGGCACAGGCGGCGATGGTTTGCCTCACATGATTGGACTGGGTAGCGCCGACTGTGACGATTGTATCCGCGCCATGTGCCAAAGCGTCGGCCATCAAAAATTCTAATTTGCGCGTTTTATTGCCACCACCTGCAAGCCCCGTACAATCATCACGTTTCACATAAATATTGGGCCCACCCAAATGCGCGCTTAAACGCCCCAGACGCTCGAACGGAGTTGGAAGGTGCGCCAGTTCAACGCGAGGTAAGTTCACAGTGCCCATACATTATCTCCACATTAAACACGATTTTATTTCCATAAAGTTTAAGGTGGTTTTGCATAAAGCTCAAGAGATACAGATCAATATTATTACCATTGAGCATGACATTTATATTGAGTATAATCAGATTGCACCCGTGCAAAAACAGGCTAACAAGGATGAGGACGCAATCTATTTACCTTTATTCATACTCGTCGTTTTATGCACACCGTTTGTTCTGGCCATGCTTTCCAATCGGGTTTTCAATACCAAGGTAAGCAAGACAGATGCTTGCTATTGGAGCCTTGGCATATCGTTTATTGTTTTTGCGTCAGGGCATTTCTTTTTAACGGATGGCATGGTTCTCATTGTACCGCCCTTTATTCCTGCGGCGAAATTACTCGTATATGTGACTGGAGTTTGGGAGGCCTTCATTGGGGTAGCTTTGTTGATACCCCGCTTTAGGCGGGTTGCGGCGCTTGCGGCCTTCGCGTCAATTGTACTGTTTTTCTCCGCAAATATTTACGCGGCTTTTACGCATATTCCTGTGGGTGGATATGTCCATGGCCCTGTTTGGTTGTTGGCGCGAACGCCCGTTCAAGCGATCCTTGCTGCCTGGGCATATTTTTTCTGCTATGGAGAAAAACTTGGGCCTTAGGGTCTTTTCACGCGCCTAAATTCACTGGCCCCTGTTCGGATGGATCCCCAGATATTTTCTGCTTCCTCCGTGTCTTTTATATCCTTAGTATTGTGCCACATGGTGCGTAGATAAGGCGTCCCGTTTTGGTCTTGTGTCACCTGCCCAACCCAAGCGGTCATAGAGCCGTATTTTTTAAAATTGACTGTAAATACGATTTGGTCACCTTGACTTTGACCACGTAAGGGAAATGATTTACTCCTATCGGGCTCCCCGACATTGGTATTATACGTACCGATCACTTGTCCGTTTTTGACAAAAAAATGCAATTCAGACCCCAATGTATTTTGCCACTTGCCATTAAAATCTATGGGGATGATTGTTTGTTCTTTGGCTTGCGCACAGGCGCTAAAGGCCAAGAAAATAATTGCAAAAACCAAAATTCTAAACACCGACAAACCCCAAAACGAGATACATAAGCACTGTCGCGCCACCTGCCATCAGGGCGTATGGGAGTTGGGTGCGGACATGGTCGATATGGTCATTGGCCGTGGCCATGCTGGCAATGATTGTGGTATCGGAAGTTGGCGAGCAATGGTCGCCAAAAACGCCGCCGCCCAGCGCCGCAGCAACGGCCATATAGAGATTGACACCTTCAACATTGCCAGCAATCGGGACAGCCACGGCAATCATAATCGAGAACGTGCCCCAACTTGTACCTGTGCTAAACCCGATGATGCCAGCTATGATAAAGATAAGCGCCGGGATAAAGCCTGCCGGGATGGCACCGCTAACAATGCCCGCAACGAATTGGCCGGTGCCAATTTCTTTACACATGGCATTGAGCGCAAAGGCCAGCACGGCGAGAATGGCCACATTGACCATGCCTGCCATGGCCTTTAAGGACAGTTCGACCATTTCAGTAATTTTCATAATGCCCTGTGCGCGGTACAGTGCCATAGCGATAAAGATGGCGAAGGTTACAGCATATAATACCGCTGCCGAGCCAGAGCCTTCTGACAGAGCGGCCCAAATTTTACCCGTGCCGCTGCCACTGGCTTCGCCCCAACCCGTATAAATTAGGAAGATTGGCACGAGTACCACCATAGAGAGGATCGGGATCAACATATTAAAAGCCCGCTGCGGCGCACCCTCTTTAGCTTCCAGCATAGAGACGCTATCGTCCATCATGGGCACAGCACCGTCGCGCAATATTTTGCCCGTTTCGCGGGCGCGGGTTTCCGCTATTTTCATATCGCCCACATCTTTGCCAGTCCAAATGACCACAAAGATGAGTGCCACGGTCACCATAGGATAAAAATTATAGGCGATGGATTTTACCAAAACCTCAAACTCATTATCAAACACTTTGTCGGGGCCGGTGGTATAGACGACGAGCAACGTCATGATGAATGCGCCCCAAGCATTGAACGGCATCAAGATATTTGATGGCGCGCTTGTGGAGTCTGTAATATAGGCTAATTTTTCGCGTGGGATTTTCATTTTATCAAATACCGGGCGGTACAGCGTGCCCACTGTGAATAGGGAAATATTGCTCTCGATAAAGATCATCAATCCAGTTAATGCGGCTAGGCTCTCAACAATTTTGCGGTTGTTCTTGGCGGAATGTTTGGCGCTGGAGCGTTCGAGAAATCTCAAAATATGCCCGACAAAACCTTCTACCCCGCCCGAGCGTTGCACAAGTGCAATTAGCGGCCCAATAATCAGCGAGAACATCACCATGCGCGCATTGCCCGTATCGGTCAGCACGGTGACAAATGAGTTGATCGTATCAAGCGTGCCCGTCAGCGGATGCCCATGCGCCATAATCATATAGCCACACCAAATGCCAACCGCCAGAGACATAAATACTTGCCGTGTCCACAGTGCCAAACCAATGGCCACAAGTGGAGGCAAGAGTGTCCAAAACCCAAATGATGTTTGTACGTCCATGATATCTCCTTATGACGGGAAAGCATACTTGGCTTTGCGTTTAAGAACCAGTGTTTGTTTCTTCTGCTAAAAGAATTTTCACCATAGCTTGATTGATGTCTCGTCTTAAAACGCGTTTGTCTCGCTCTAATACAATCAC
Organism: Robiginitomaculum sp.; assembly: GCA_016765255.1. GTDB lineage: Bacteria > Pseudomonadota > Alphaproteobacteria > Caulobacterales > Maricaulaceae > Robiginitomaculum_A. The sequence goes on from JAESQI010000117.1 coordinate 6,978, forward strand.
GGCTATTGAGGCGTTCAGGTCTGGAAAATAATTAGCGGCACTGCCCCAAAACCCACCGTGGCCTATGCCTTGTATGCCGTTGACATCAATACTAGACAGGCCTGACATATATTTGCCCTGCATGGGGTTTTTAGGGTTAGCGGGCACAAGCATAATATCCAAAGTTTTGGCCGTTTTGTATACTTTTCCGTCAAACAAATTTTGGGTAAATACGCCGAGGTCTCTGGCGGTTGAGGCAATGCCGCCGCCGCCAAATAGATCAAAGGAAGGATGCATGTTTTCAGATGCCAGTCCCAATGCGGTGGCATATTGGCGTGCGAGTGCTTTAGTATTTTCAGGTCTGGTTTCAAGTTCGACCCACCAAGTGTCGTTCATGCCTTGTTTGGTGTAATCAATCAATTGCCGCACACCTTGGTAAAAAGTCTGCCCAGTTATCTGTTCAATAATTTCTCCGAGTAATAAATAATTCGTGTCAGCATAATTAAAATGCTCGCCTGCCTGCCCAAGGGGTTTTCCGCGTGTCATAGCGCGAGTGATTTGTTCGTCCCGTGTCCAGACATGCTGTGGTTGATCGCGCAGAAAATCAAACAATCCGTCGACAGCATTATAGTCCGCTATTCCGCTCGTATGGTTGAGTAAATGTCCAATGGTGATTGTGCTCGTATCGTAGCCGCCGCCTTTAATCAGCGCTATCGTTTGCGGACTTAGGTATTTACCAAGTGGGTCAGTGAGCGCTAAGCGCCCGTCTTCATAGAGCCTTAAAATGGCCGCCGCTACATAGGTTTTGGTATTGCTGGCGAGGAGCGCGGGATGATCAATGGTTAAGGTTTCTGATCTTTCTTTGTCTATATATCCAACCGCGCCGCTCCACGAAATCCCTAAGTCGGGCGCTTCAATGTGAACAAGGATACCGACAGCGTCAGGACTTTGTGTGTAAATGTCTTCGAGCTGGTTTTGAAAAACTTGCTCCAATGGATGGGGCTTGGCTTGCTTTGCCTTGTCAGTACAGCCTGATAAAAATAAAATCAGCAGACCACTAGAGATGAGTGACATGAATGTCCAAAATTTTGTCATTACACCCTTTCTATTGTTGAGATGCAGAGTAAGGGGCACACACATCTGATTTGGTCAGCAATTGAGCTTGCTCATACAGGGCCGTCGTGGGTGCAATCCTGCGGATAAGCGCCAAGCCTGTTGGTTTTTTGAGCATGACAATTGGTATGTTTTTTGCCGCTTTTACATCGGAACCCATTGTTAAAATTACAGAGTTTTGACTAGAGTTTTCGTCAGGGTTTTCGCTGTCCAGTGACCCGATAAAAACGGCATTGGTTTGGGCGTCAAATATGGTTAAAGAGGCATAGCCCGCCCACATTGTGCCCTTAATTATAATCGGGCCATTTGCCAGATCAAAACGACATATAGAATAGGCTAGGTCTGGTGACGGTCTGACAATGGTTTGGGTTTGCGGCGTTATGCGAGAGGATATGATAAATCTGTGCAAGGGCATGCCCCGATCTGCCATTGTGCGAATAACTTTGGACATGATCATATAAGGAGCGGCGCGCAAACTGGCCATATGGGCAATCGCTGCTACCAATATAAATGCGCCTATCCAGACAAACCGTTTCATGAGCCCGCACCCTTATTTTTCTCTAGACAATGCAGACGTTGAACGGAGGGGGGTTTAAATTTTTTATGCGGGTCGACGAGTAGAGCGGGTTTGGGTTTATACAATCTCATCATGAGATCAAATTCGCCAGCCGCCCGAGATGACAGCCAATGCGGATGGTTTTCAGGGTGAGTGGCTTGCACAGCAATCTCCCAATTTCCGTTGCCAACGCTTGTTTGGTCAATTGAATAGGCATTGTCTTGATTGAGCGGTAAAAAATCTTGGGCGTCATAAAGTGTGATCGACCACCATTTTGCCATTTGCGGGTCGCCTGAAATCATATATGTGCAGGCCTCATTTAAGGCGCGGCCCTCATCATCTGCTGCGCGAATAAAATATACGGCTTCGGATTTTGGCAATGCAAGCAGTCCACGCCGCGCAATATAGGCCCGCATATAGGGTGTTGTGGCCTGTGTACCAATGGCCCAATTGGACTGCCAATTTTGCACGTCTATACTGGTTGCCAATTTTGGACGATGTTTACCGATGACGCCCGACATCAATAATGCAGAGAGAGCGCCTGTTAAAATCGCGGTGATCAACAGTCCAATTGATGTAATGATCAATTTCATAGCCTGACATTATGAGCAAACCTTGTATTTGTAAATTACTAACATGTTTAATAACAAGCCGCTTAATCGCAAGATAAGCCTTGAAGCCTTTATGGCATGTGCTAATTTACAGATTGATTGCAACGCCAAAGCCTACAGGTCACATATGATAAAAATCCAACCGTCTTATTCCAATGAAGACCTCTTAGAGAGCGGACAAGTTGGTTTGTTTGGGCCTGGCAATGCGATGCTCCCCGCTCCGCCTATGTTGATGTTTAACCGGATCACCCATATTTCGGACGAAGGCGGGAAATACGGCAAGGGTCAAGTGGTGGCCGAACTCGATATCAATCCTGATCTTTGGTTCTTTGCCTGTCACTTTGTTGGCGACCCAGTCATGCCAGGCTGCCTCGGGCTTGACGCCCTGTGGCAACTTGTCGGATTTTTCTTGGGCTGGGGGGGTTCCCCTGGGCGGGGTCGGGCCCTTGGTGTTGGTAAAGTGCGGTTTACGGGTCAGGTGACACAAGATGTTAAAACTGTGAAA
>JAESQI010000118.1 GCA_016765255.1 Robiginitomaculum sp.
GAAGATCACTGGATTTGGGTCTCGGATCGCGGCTTTTAGGAGGCCTTTGGCGTCCGCCGCGTCGTACGGCGCGACGACTTTTAAGCCCGGCACATTGGCATACCAACTGGAATAATCATGACTATGTTGCGCACCAACGCGTGACGCTGCCCCGTTCGGGCCACGAAATACAATCGGACAGCGCATCTGGCCACCAGACATATAAAGGGTTTTTGCTGCTGAATTGATGATCTGGTCAATGGCCTGCATAGCGAAATTCCATGTCATAAACTCGACAATAGGTTTGAGGCCACCCATGGCCGCCCCGACAGCAACCCCCGCAAAACCGTGTTCAGTAATGGGCGTGTCAATAACGCGTTTATCACCAAATTCTTTTAAGAGATCACGGGTAACTTTGTAGGCCCCTTCGTACTCGGCCACTTCTTCGCCCATGATAAACACTTTGTCATCACGCCGCATTTCTTCTGCCATGGCGTCGCGAAGCGCGTCACGAACACTGGTTTCAATCATTTTCGTTCCTGCAGGAACGCCAAGTTCAATAGGGGGCGGAGTTTCAACCGCCACTAAAGGCTCTGGCCGCTCATTCGGTTGTTGAGCCAGAACTGGTACAATAGGCGCCGCACTGGCTATTTCGGCAGCTTTAGGCGCACTTAAAGCCTCAATCCCTTCTCCGTCTTCGAGAAGTTGCAAAATTACAGTGCCAACAGCTACGTTTTGCGCCCCTTCATCAACAAGAATTTTTCCGACGACGCCCTCGTCAATACTTTCGACTTCCATTGTTGCCTTATCAGTCTCGATTTCTGCTAAGATATCGCCAGAACTGATCGTATCCCCCTCTTTCACCAACCATTTACTGAGCGTGCCTTCTTCCATGGTCGGGGAAAGCGCAGGCATTTGTATATCAATCGCCATTATGCACATTCTTTCTTTGGGGCGTTCCATGACAAAACCTGCCCTTGTGGTGAATAACAATCCTTAAATGTAAACGCTCGTTTGGACGGCCCAAATTTATCCAATAACTCCAATTTTGCTATCGCCTCGTCCAGAGTTGGAATATGGCCAGATTTAACCCACCACATCACTGTGTTATGAGATTTTAGGTAAGAAAACCATGCGGGTTTGCCGCTCATGACTTTGGCATGAACGGTGGTGTAGACAAATTCATATAGACTTTGAACATCGTCCCATACGGACATATTGACCAACATATTTTGATTGTCAAAGGGCCGTAAATTGAGCGCGCCCTGACTATCGACTTCGTCGTCCACGAGCCGCCATACAAACCCTTTGGCCCTATCGGCCAAAGCATTGACTGCGCTAATACGACTTGTAAAGCCGTTCATACGCAGGTCGTCCATAGGAAAAAACGCCTCTGCGATATTCAGCTCTGCAAGTTGATATCTAATCATGAGCTAAGCCTCCAACAATACATCGGTATAAAGTTCGCTCGGGTCTGGTTCGGGAGAGGATTTTGCAAATTCGGCAGCGTCGTTCACCACGGCCTTAATCTCTTTATCTATAGTTTTTAAATCGTCCAAATCAGCCCATTTTTCTTTCAACAAATGCGCCTTGACCATATCAATCGGGTCATTATCTTCGCGAACTTCATTGACTTCCTCACGAGTGCGGTATTTGGCTGGATCAGACATAGAATGACCACGGTACCGATAGGTCATCATTTCCAATATAAGGGGGCCTTTGCCAGAACGTGCATGTTTGGCGGCTTTTTTCGCCGCGTCTCGCACAGCTAACACATTCATGCCGTCAACTTGTATGCCAGCAACGCCAAAACTTTCCCCGCGCTTATAAAGCTCGGTTTGGGCGGATGCCCGTTCAATTGACGTGCCCATCGCGTATTGATTGTTTTCGATAACAAATAATGTCGGCAACTTCCAAAGCATAGCCATGTTGAGCGCTTCATATACTTGCCCTTGATTAGCCGCCCCATCGCCAAAAAACACAGTGCTGACATGTCCATTCCCGAGCAATTTATTGGCAAGGCCAAGGCCCGCACCAATGGGAACTTGCGCGCCAACAATACCGTGACCACCGTAAAACTTCTTCTCAACCGAGAACATGTGCATGGATCCGCCTTTACCGCGAGAATACCCGCCGCTGCGCCCTGCTAATTCGGCCATAACCCCATTCGGCGTCATACCGCAGGCCAGCATATGACCATGATCACGGTAGGATGTAATCATTTGGTCACCGTCGTCGAGCGCGTCTCTAATGCCTACAACTACGGCTTCTTGCCCAATATATAAATGGCAAACCCCCGCCACGATTCCCATGCCGTATAATTGGCCAGCCTTTTCTTCAAACCGCCGAATCAAAAGCATGTTTTTATATAATTTAAGTAAATCGGTTTTGGAGGTCTTGTAAGTTTTTGCCTTTTTCGCCATAGCACCGCCCTTTAGTTCATATATGTATTATCTTAAATTAAATCACACACACTAGACACAAATTCAGGGGCTATCGTCAAGCCAAATAACAATTTCATTTGCATATGAAAGATTTAGTATTTGCCGAGCCCTGCCATCCAAATAATCAACATCCAAATGATCAGCACGTAATTGATACGCTTGGCCTTCTAAAACTTTACGTTTAGAACGCAATTGGGTAATTTCGGCCTCATAGCCACTAATTTTTTGCTTATATTCGCCCCATTTCAGTAAGCCTTGATGACCACTGAGAGTATGGTAGCCCAAATAGCTATATAAAACACCAATAAAAACAAGGGGCCATGAAATGTGGATTTTTTTAAGTGCGCTTTGCATGGCTAGACACTTAGCAAAACATGGTTAGCAGGAGCTTAAAATCGTGCTTTATTTAACGCAGTATTGAAGCGCCCGCATAAATGGCCTGCTCGCCCAATTCTTCTTCAATCCGCATAAGTTGGTTGTATTTCGCCACACGGTCAGAACGCGCCAATGAGCCAGTTTTTATCTGCCCACAATTCGTGGCGACTGCGAGGTCAGCGATAGTTGTATCTTCTGTCTCACCACTACGGTGAGACATAACTGCGGTAAATTTCGCGCGGTGCGCCATTGATACTGCTTTTAGTGTTTCGCTTAACGTGCCAATTTGATTGACTTTTATGAGGATAGAATTGGCAGAATTTTCTTTAATGCCACGAGCAAGTCGCACAGGGTTGGTCACGAATAGATCGTCTCCTACCAGTTGACATTTCGCCCCAATTTTAGCAGTGAGCGCTTTCCAGCCCGCCCAATCATCCTCATCAAGACCGTCTTCAATGGAAATAATCGGGTATTTTGATTGGAGAGCGGCTAAATAATCAACGAATTCAGATGAGGTGAGTTTCTTCCCCTCGCCCGCCAAATTATATTTGTCGTCCTCGTAAAACTCGCTAGAGGCCACGTCGAGAGCCAGATAAATATCTTCACCTGCCTTATACCCTGCCGCCTTAATAGCCGACATAATATAGTCAAGTGCCGCTTCACTTGAGGCGAGCCCTGGGGCAAATCCCCCTTCGTCGCCCACATTGGTATTGTGACCATCCGCCTTTAATTTGTCTTTAAGGGCATGAAAAACTTCTGTACCCATTTGCAAAGCCTGCGCGAAGGTTTTCGCGCCACGGGCATAATCATAAATTCTTGAATGTCGATTGGGTTATCCGCATATGCCCCGCCATTGATAATATTCATCATGGGAACAGGAAGTGTCACCGCGTCCACGCCGCCCACATAGCGGTAAAGTGGTGTACCTTGTGACTCCGCCGCCGCCTTGGCCACGGCGAGGGAAACACCCAAAATCGCATTGGCACCGAGTTTTGATTTATTGGGTGTGCCGTCAAGTGCGATCATCAGCGCGTCAACACCCGCCTGATTGGTCGCGTCATAATCATAAAGGGTTTCGGCAATCACTGTATTTACATTCAAAACGGCTTGTAACACGCCCTTACCGCCATAACGAGACTTATCACCGTCTCGAAGCTCTACTGCCTCATGCGCCCCCGTAGACGCACCAGACGGTACTGCCGCACGGCCAAAAGAGCCGTCCGCTAATAACACATCAACTTCTAAGGTTGGGTTTCCGCGACTATCCAAAATCTCACGGGCGAAAATGTCTTCGATTTCACTCATAACACATACCCTTTTGGAAAGTTTTTATTGATTAGGTTTGGAACTAATCTTCTGATGGAGACAGAATTTGACGCCCACGGTACATGCCCGTTTTGAGGTCAATATGGTGTTGACGGCGAAGCTCACCGCTATCTTTGTCTTCAATATAATTGACAGCCGATAGGCGATCATGAGAGCGGCGCATACCGCGTCTGGAATTCGAAATTTTACTTTTTGGGACAGCCATAAAAGCCTCCATATTAAATTGATAAGGGCAGCACATCCCATAACGGAAACATACCACCTGATTTGGACGCGTACATAAACCATTCTACCCCCGCCCGCAAGCCCTGTTTCACACTGAAATTCAGTGTTTTGTTTCTGCGTCTTGTTTATAGATATTCGGGTGTTGATATTTGATCTGCATAGCTGCTTCCTCCAAATGGTTGTTCTATAAAACCCATCATGGCGGAAGCAGCTTAAATAAAGCAAACTTAAAGAGTCTCACATCTATCTGGACTTATACAAAACCAGTACTGGTTCGCGGTTTGAACCAAACTGAGCGGCTCAAAATCGCCAAAATTAGATACTGACCTTAAGATACTGAGACAATGTCCACTTATTGGGGATAAACTCCAAATTCACTGATCACCGGATAAACACTCGATACTTTCGCCTATAGCCTTCTGGATGCTGAGTTTTCTTTCTGGCCACAGCTCACAGGGGCAAATCATCAATTATTAACATCATTATAATTTGCTTGGATTCACCCTTCAAACTCCGCTCATGCCCGCGCAGGCGGGTATCCA
>JAESQI010000119.1 GCA_016765255.1 Robiginitomaculum sp.
TAGTGTGTTTACAGGGTAAAAACTTGAGGTAAATTGAGGGTACAGAGTACTAGACTGTGTGTTCTCAATTTCTTAATTTCAAAATTATAAATTTATTTTTTACTTTTTTCCCTTTCATCTAAGTCTAGTGCCGCAAACATTTTTGCAGTTTCCATAAGCATTTTACGGCGCTTGGCACTCGTTATTTGTTTGAATAGACCAAGTAAGTCCATTTCTTCTTCCACTCGTTTTTTCTCTCGGTAAATTTTTTCAAGAGGATCTTCGCTCGTAGAGATATTTTTGCCAAATAATGGGATTACTTTATCGTCCATAACAACTTCCTTTAAAGCCGGAGTCGCCAGAACGGGGCAAACAGCACCCGTGCGCGGTTTTTAGGCCTTTCTTGCAAGCAAGAGCGTCCCTGGACATTTCGCGCCACCCGGCCATGAAAGGCAGGAAGGCGCACCGCGCCGCCTCATGGCGGCTGTTTGCTTCATAAAGAGCTGGCGAACTCCCGCATACTGTTTGTATGCAAAGGTCACCATAATAGGCGGGGCTATTAGCGGCAAGAGTTGATTTGTCAGTTTTGGTGCAATTTATTGATCTGTAGCCTATATGCCAAAATAAGATTTATTGGTAGTGTAACAACCTCTATTACTCGTACTAGAAAAGTAGGAGTTTACGTGTTTGAAATTATTTTTTCATTGAAATTTGCGTTTGGCGTCATTGTAGGACTCGCTGCATTTTCTATTCGTGCTTCGATGCAAAAAAACCAAAGAGAAAAGAAAGAGGCCGAATGTGAAAAGCAAAGAGCCCAGCATGAAAGGCAGAAGAGTGAACAGAAAAAATGGTTTGAAGGCCAGGATGTCAAGAACCCGGAAAACCAATTGAAATTTATTGACAAAGTTACATTCCGTTCAAAAAAACTTATGAATAAAAAGGAATACCCCGTCTTTGCCAAAATTGAGAAACATCTAAGAAATAAAAAATCTGGTCACCGCATAATGGCCCAAGTTAATATGGGCGAATTCATTGGTACTATCGGTGATGGGTATTGGCAAGACAAAGCATTTAGCTCGATCAACAGTAAACGTGTCGACTTTTTGATAATTGGCCCTTGGGGATATCCGCTCATCGCAATTGAATATCAAGGTAGTGGCCATTACCAAAACGATGCGACAAAACGAGATAAAGTTAAAAGAATGGCCGCTGAGAAAACGGACATTTATTTTTTGGAAATATTCCCAGGCGATACACCAGAACAGTATCTTGCTGAAATTGAATTGGTGCTTGATGGCAAATCAATAAACCCCAATGAGGAAAACGATACCGTTAACTCACAATCAAAATAGGCGTCGATATTATTAAGTGATAGAACGAAGGCAGGACTTACCCGCCTGCGCCGCCCCTAATTACTGGCTTATTGAAACATTGGGTGAATAAGAGCAAGCTGCCACGTCCCTATTCCCGTGCAACAAATTGTCAAAACCCTGGGTGTGAGTGTGGCTACGCTTTACCGTCACTTTCCAAAAAGCAAACGTAGTTAGTTTATTGTTTTTAAACATATGAGATTTTTCCGCTTTTTTTCTTTCTCCCGTGGGCTTTCAATATTTACATCAATTCATACGGCAACGGAGATATCTGTTTTGCCTCCAAAATACCGCCAAGCGTGATTTCTGGCCTGCATTGATTTTGCGGACGGTTTTGAGAACCCCAAAACCAGAAAAATTACTTCCATTGAGATTGCGGTTTTTGATATTCATTGTTTATATATCTATCAGTATCCCATTCATAATTTTTGTAGGGCAATTAGGCGAACCTATCGGCAGGTGGATTGTTTTAGCAATTAGGTAATAGCAAAACAGAACAGTACGGATTTATCGTTGTGATACGGTGCCAGCAGCTCAACTAATCTCCCGCCCCTTATTCAGCGTCCATGAAATCGTATTGCCGCGCATGATCCCTGACACCACTCTACCTCGATTGCGTTCAAGCACATCCCGCCACGGCACGAGAGAGAAGTCTTTGGCGCGTTCTATGATAGCGTATTTCCCGCTTGGGCGTTCGATGGCTTTTCTGTATGTGCCGTCTATTTTCGTCGAGCCTTCCATACCCAAATATGCTTTGCCCAACGTGGCTGAAAGTTTCTTCGCTGCAGATGCGAGGTCACGGCGTTCAAGTTCTTCTAAATGTTCTGCGTCTAATGGTGTGTTTTCATTTTTTAATATACCCTGCTGAACCAAGTATAGGGTGCGCGCCTTTTTTGCGGCCTGCACATCATTGCCAAACCCATCATTTACTGGTTCGGTATCTGCCATAATTTCTGCGTCAAGCCATGTGCGCCCCATCGCTGTTTGTAGTTCTTTGAGCGGCAATCGCGATTGCACATTTACATCAACAGGCTTTGCTCTGCTCCTGAACTTTTCATAAGACTTTGCCCTGTCCAGATAATCATGGGGTATTTTCCATGAGCCATCTTTGTTTCGGGTCGCATGTCCTGCGCGGCGTAGAGCTTCCAAACGCCTGACATGAGCTTGGATAAATTCTTTGCTCGCGCTCTGGTCTGATGCTTGGTGCAAAGCTGGACTATAATCACCGCCGCGCATGGCCGCTATTTTCTCGATTGTATGGTCGGATGCTTTAGCTTTAACCTCGGCAGGATTGACCGTGACAATCATATTTTTCGTTAAGCCATCAATATGTTCGGATTTCCCAACGGGAATATAGAAGGCACGGCCATTTGTTGCATCAAGTACAATAAAGGATTTGTCGTTCACATCGTCTATAACGCCAAGGCCGATTATCTTGCCTGTTAGCGTCACTTCCCGTTCGTCATAAGGATCATAAATAACATCGTTTTCCATTGGCCGCTCCAAGCCTGCCTGCCGTAGAGTGCGATGATACTTTTTAAGAATGTCATCACTCTCCCCCATACGCCTCAAAATGGGTTCTAGTTTTTCATCAAGATGCCAGCGGCCATTTTTCATTTTATAGGCCAGCCCCATACGGCTAAGCTCTTTGAGTCGCGCAACATCAAAGCGGCGCGTCCACTCACTGCCGCGCACCGGTGACCTGCTAATATCAACACTGTTTTTGTTCGCCGCTTTGAGCAGCCCCCTATCAAGCTGGGTAAACCTTTGCTGCTTCACTTGCTCCGCCAGTTTGATACCCGCCTGCATTTGATTGATAGGACCAAGCTCTATGGTCGCTAATTCCTCTGCCGCTTCACGAATGCCGTAAGAAATATACACACGCGGGATAATAAGATTTTGTCCGTTATCTTTTTTACCGCTTAGAACAATATGCGTGTGCGGCGTAGCCGTATCATAATGATTGGCCGCTACCCAATCGAGTTTTGTGCCAAGGTCTGCTTCCATTTTCGTCATAAGATCACGCGTGAAAGCGCGTAAGTCCGTTAGCTCTTTAATATATCCAGTGCTGCTCAAGCAGAAGGTATCATCGCCGCGTTACAAGGCTGGATTAAATAAATCGA
>JAESQI010000120.1 GCA_016765255.1 Robiginitomaculum sp.
ATGAGCGGGGAATTAGGAGGCAGTATGAGTGGGAAATGAGGCAATATAAACGGCGATAGAAAATATGGCGATAGAAATGCTAATGCCTCGCCAGTTTTTCAGCCAGTTTCTCTATGCGCTGCGCTGCGTCAGCCAAGGCACTAGATGCGTTAAGTTCAGATTTTTGAGCGCTGGCCACAGCAACCTCGCTTTTCTTTTGCATCTCAACTGACAAAGCACGGGCTTGGTCTTCAACAGACTCGCTCACCTCTTCCAACTCGTCAGTCATGCCAATGCCCGCCATCACAAGCAGTTGCAAATCACCGATTTGGCCAAATTGGTTGGCCAGTAATTTGACCCGCTCATCGAGTTTGCGGCCTAAGTTTTCGAGGCGTTCTTCTTCGCCGTCATCACATCCAAGCGCGTATTTCCGCCCATTGATTTCCAAACTAACCTTACCCATATTAGGTCTCCCCCAAAATGTGGAGAACTTGGGAAATGACACTGTCCATTTCAGCCGTGGTTTCGTGAGCAAGGGCAGACATTTCAGCTTCGCGGTCTTTGTAGTTTTTCTCGCGGGCCTGCGCATCGTCCAGATCAGAAGCCAACCGCGCCCTATCTTGTTCAAAAGTTTTACTGTCCTCTGAGCCCTTTTCTAATTCACTCATGCGAGCGATCATTGGTTCTAGGGACTGCTCCAAACTGGACAAAGCCCGTACCAATCGATCTGCTGCTTCACGGGAGCTTGACGGGGTATGGGAAGACGATTGGGTCATTTAAGGGCAAACCTGTTCATTATCGAATCTCTACTATATCTATAGAATGGCCCAAGAATGGCTCTAGGCCAAGCTATAACTTAAAACAGCGATACCGACATAAAACGAAAAATTAGGCCGTATGGCAATTTTTTGCTTTAAATACCCTCCAATTCCCTGTTAGGAACATTCGAATCATCTAATAAACCATTTCTCGGGAGTATTTATGACCTTAAGAATTGCAATCAACGGATTTGGCCGCATAGGCCGCCTCGTCGTCAGGGCTGTCATTGAATACGACATGAAAGATGTTGAAATTGTTGCCATTAACAGCCCAGGCGCTCTCGAGACCCAAGTCCACCTGCTTAAATATGATACGGCCCATGGCTGCCTCAAAACAGATGTCATTAGCGAGCCTGGTATGATGGATTTTGGCACGGGCCCCGTGCGGGTCACCCATGAACGCGATCCTTCCAAAGCTGATGGGGGAGCGCTCGATGTGGACGTGGTTATGGAATGCTCTGGTTTTTTTCGCACCAAAGAGGCCGTACAAGCCCATCTTGACGCAGGAGCAAAAAGTGTATTGATCTCTGCACCCGGCCAAGGTGTAGATAAAACGATTGTATACGGTGTTAATCACGGCGACTTAACGGCCGATGATCTCGTTGTCTCTTGCGCGTCTTGCACCACGAATTGCCTTGCGCCCCTTGCTAAAGTCCTCGTAGACAGTGTCGGGATTAAACGCGGGTTCATGACAACCATTCATTCTTATACTTTGGATCAACGAATACTCGACAGTTCGCACAAAGATTTATACCGAGCACGGGCCGCTGGCCAAAATATGATCCCGACATCGACAGGTGCGGCCAAAGCCGTTGGGCTTGTCCTGCCCGAACTTGAAGGAAAGTTACACGGCTCGGCGGTGCGGGTTCCGACTTTAAATGTATCTATGGTCGACCTTCCGTTCCAACCTTTCAAACATTCCAATGCGGAAATGATCAATGAGGCTATCAAGGAAGCTTCGGAAGGGGCCATGAAGGGCATTATACGTTATACAGAAGAACCACTCGTCTCCTCTGACCTCAATCATGATCCCCACTCCACCATATTTGCCGCCCCATTAACAAAAGTTATGGACAATGAGCTTGTCAAGGTCATTGCTTGGTATGACAATGAATGGGGATTTGCCAACAGGATGATTGATGTGGCAAAAGAAATGAAATCCGCACAAGGTTAAATTAGAAAATGGTAGATTTTCGCAGACTTGAAGATGTGAATGTGTCGGGGAAAACCGTACTCATACGGGTTGACTTTAACGTCCCGTGTAACGAAGACGGCAAAATAACCGATGACACACGTTTAAAAGCCTCACTACCGACGATCAAATATTTACAAAAACAGCGCGCAAAAATCGTATTGATGAGCCATTTTGGGCGGCCAAATGGTCAACGGGAAAGCGGTGCGTCTTTGATGAAAATAATTGCCCCCTTATCAAAGCTTGTTGAAACTTCGGTCAAATTTGCACCTGATTGCATTGGCGAGGCCACTCAGAAAGCCATAGCCAAATTAAAGCCTCGCGAAGTGTTATTGCTTGAAAACACACGTTTTCACATGGGCGAAACCAAGACATCAGGCGGAGAAAATGGTTATGACCCTGACTTTGCAAAAGCATTGGCCACAGGGTCTGATATTTATGTCCACGACGCGTTTTCCGTGACCCACCGCGCTCAGGCCTCAACGACGGGCATTGCAAAGTTTTTACCCGCCTATGCCGGCCTCGCTCTTGAGCGGGAACTTGACCATATCAGCCAAGCGCTCGATATCCCCAAACGCCCAGTGATGGCATTGGTTGGCGGGGCGAAAGTATCAACAAAAATAGATCTGTTAAAAAACCTAGTCGGCAAATTAGACCGCCTTGCCATTGGCGGCGGCATGGCCAATACATTTCTGGCCGCCCTCGGGCATGATGTTGGCGGTTCCCTGTGCGAACATGACCTTAAGGATAAAGCTCTGGACATTATGCAGGCAGCTAAAACTGCCAAATGCGAAATTATCTTGCCAATTGACGTGATCGCAGCCGAAGGGTTTGCTGCCCATGCCCCGCACAGGGTGTGCGGGCTGGACGACGTTAAACCAGACGAAATGATATTAGACGCTGGCCCCGATACCGTCACCGCCATTTTAGACGCCATAGACCTAAGCCAAACACTGATTTGGAACGGCCCTCTTGGTACGTTCGAACTGCAACCCTTTGACACGGCAACGGTAGAAGCCGCCAAATACGCGGCCAAACGCGTCAAGAACAACGGTCTGATTGCTGTGGCTGGCGGGGGCGATACAGTGGCCGCCCTCAAACATGCAGGCGCAGCAGACGGCTTTACCTTTATCTCAACCGCCGGCAGTGCCTTCCTTGAATGGATGGAAGGGAAATCCCTGCCCGGCGTTGAAATCTTGAAAAAATAAACCCTCACAATAAGGATAATTTTATGAAAACACTCTACACACTCACCGCATTCTCTGCCCTATGTTTCTTGGGCGCTTGTGGAAACCCTACCGGCGAAACAAAAGCGCCAACCAATCAAGCCGAAGCACAAAAAGCCTATGACACGGCCAAAGAAAGCCTTGCAAAATTCTCCTCATGCCCCACAGAAAATGTTCTCACCGACATATCCACTTATACAACAACACTTGGCGATACCGCTCTCTCACAAGAAGAATGGCTTGCCGCCAATGGCAAGCGCAAAGGTGTGATTACAACTGCCTCAGGCTTGCAGTACAGCGTCAATAAAGCTTCAAGCATGACATCCGCAAACCCGCCAAAACCAACGCAAACCGTACGCGTTAATTATCATGGATTGTTTATCAACGGCGACACATTCGACAGCTCATATGACCGTGAAAAGGACATCGAATTCCCGCTAAACGGTGTGATTAAAGGCTGGACAGAAGGCGTTGGCCTGATGCGCCCTTGTGATGCGTGGACATTTTATATCCCGTCTGATCTCGCCTACGGCCCCAATGGACGCGGTTCTATCCCCCCCGCCACACCGTTAGTCTTTCACGTACAATTGCTCGAAATTACTGACTAAAACACATACAAAACATTGATAACTTTTAAGGGGCCTATTGGCCCTTTTTTTTTGTGCGTCCGACCAATTATTGCGGTGGTAAAATTTGTACCCTATAGGCATTTTCTCGCTTAAAGATTTGCGCCGCCAGCGGTATCAAATCATCCAGTTTCATATTCTGATAAGCGCTGTCTCTCGAACGGAAATTATCCAGTCCCCAGCTATCGGTTTGAGCATTACCAATCACGCCCATCCAATACCCATTACTTTCAAGAGAACTATCGAGGTTCTCCAAAATCGGTTGAATAGCGCGTTCAAACTCGTCATTGGTAATGCCGCCCGTTTGAAAACTTTCGGCAATTTCGTCCAATTTATTGATCATAGCCTCAATTTTTTCAGGTTTTAACCCAAGAGAAGCCGACATATAGCCGTAATTTTCAAAAATGCGCGACCCTGATCGCCCCGCCGACGGGGAGTACGCAGCCGCTTCATCTTCGCGAATAATATCGGTTAGTCGATTGCTGAAAATACTGCGCAAAACACTAAGGCGGCGATTTCGAGTAATGTCCGTCCCGTCTGGCGCAGG
This sequence comes from Robiginitomaculum sp., assembly GCA_016765255.1. GTDB lineage: Bacteria > Pseudomonadota > Alphaproteobacteria > Caulobacterales > Maricaulaceae > Robiginitomaculum_A. The sequence goes on from JAESQI010000120.1 coordinate 4,389, forward strand.
CCAATAGACTTGTAACAAGGCCCGATTGCTATCCCCAGAATGACTTAAAGTAACAGGCTCTTTGCGACCTTTTGGAAATTTCAGCCGCGTCATATCTGGATAAGATTTATGCACTAATGTACGTGCAGGCAATGTCCCGAATGTCCGCGAAACTTGCGCTATGACGGTATCTTTATCCACATCGCCGACGACCACAATCTCAATCTGGCCAGAGCTAAGCTGCGGATTAAGCCACGCCGTTACATCTTCAATACTCGCTCCCAATAATTCAGACTGCGTAGGAATGCCCCACCTTGGATCTCCAGAGCGTAATAATTTACTCACGTCGCGCCCCGCCACGCCTTCAGGAGTCGCGTCGAGGGTTGGATACCAGCTTTCAATATATTTATCGTAGCGGGCCTTGGCTTGTACGCGGTAACCTGGTGCAATTAACTGGGCCATGAGCAAATTAAATTGATCGGTTAAATCAGATGTCACGGTTGAGCCACTGATGGAGAAACTCTTTGTGCCAAAAGAAAACCCTACCCCAACCGCTTTGCCTGCCATCAGGCGGCTAATATCATCGGCGCTGTGAGCCTCTAGCCCCCCTGCTCCCATCAGCGTTCCCGCCAGCGAGACAAGCGCGAAATCCTTACGCGGGGCCGATAATGTACCGTCGCCAACTCTAACGGATATATGCACCGTATCTTTTTCAAAATCAGTTCGTTTGAAATTCAGCAAGACATTGTTTTCAAAAGCAATGAGATACGCGTCCACATCATCAATATGTTTTTCACTGGTAATTTTTCCAGAAGACCCAAAATCAGTATAGGCGAAAACGCCATTGTCAACTTTCGCATTTGGCTCAACTTCAACGGCGAGACTATCCTCGTACGCCGCTTTAATTTCAGCCTCAGGGTTTTCCAAAATCTCGCTGGTTTGCAAATAGAGCATAGGCGTGCCGAGCGCCGACCATTGATCCTTAAACCGCTCCCAAACATCCTCTTTGGTGATGTCGTTTTCATAAACTGAATACCGCTTGAGGCTCGTCGTCGGATGGGTGAAAACGCTCTCCCCCGAAAACGCCCCCAATATCCCACTTGCCAAGCCATTTGTGCGCCGCGTTGAGGCCCGCTGTCCTGAAACCTGCATAGATTTTTTGCTGTTGGCCAGTTGCTCATCAAGTTCGGCCTGCGTAAACCCGTACCTAAGAGCTTTACGGAGTTCCTGTTCTCCAACCGCCAATGCCCTCTTCCAGTTTTCTGGCCGAGACGACATGGATAAACGCATGGTGTCAGATGTTTCCAGAAGTGAACTTGCGCCGACACCACCTGATATGAAAACGGCAGTCTCTTTTTGGGCCAATGACGACAAGCGGCGATTGAGGATTCGATTGCCGAGCCCGTCAATAAATCCTTTTTTACGATTTGCGGTCGTGTCGGAATAATCTGTGTAATGTTTGATCGTTGATAACGTAATCTGTGTCTGCACTTCAGGGTCTACGAAATAGCCTACATCTTGGCCCCGTGCAGTGGTTAAGCCAGCGTCCATCAGTTTTTTTGGCTCTCCAACGGCTTGCCAATCGGAAAAATATTCGGCGATTTTCTCCATAGCAAAGTCGGTATCTATATCGCCAACAAGAACAACAAATGTATTTTCAGGTCGGTAATAACCTTGGTAATATTCTTTAAAATCCGCCGATTGCACCGATTTCAAGGTCGCGTCAGTGCCAATAGGAATACGGCTCATCACCCGACTACCTTCGGTCATAAAGGCAAGGCTCGCTAAACCAGCTCGCGCCCCCGCACTGTCGGAATTTCGTTTTTCCGCCTGAACAACGCCGCGTTCTCTGTCGATTGCGTCCGGGTCAAATGTTATGTTTTCCACGGTTTCGCGCATAATCATCAAAGTCTCATTGAGTAATTCCTCGCTAACCTCTGGTAAATCGAGGGTATAAACAGTCTCGTCAAAACTGGTATAGGCATTGGTATCGGCTCCAAAGGCCAAACCATATCGTTCAAGCCGTTTGACCATTTCCCCTTCTGGAATGTTTTTAGTCCCGTTAAAGGCCATATGTTCGATGAAATGAGCAAGCCCCCTCTGATCATCTGTTTCGTTGAGTGAGCCTGTCCCAATTCGAACACGTAAAGCAGCCGTTTTTGTTGGAGTGTCATTGTGCAATACTGCGTAGCGAACTCCGTTGGCTAACTTGCCGTAAATCACACCAGGATCAGGTTTTAAATCACTGGCAATATGGGGGAAATCAACAGGTTTCCCTGCCGTTTTCGGGGTGCATCCAACACAGAAGAGAGTGATCAGACCTGTTGCCAGGATTGTCCGTATTTTCATAAAATTCTCTACAACCAACGCCGTACACGGCTCTTATATTCAAGATAATTTTTTCCGAACCGCCGCTCTAAATAAGCCTCCTCTTTGACGATGACATAAAACCGCAAACCCAAAATTGTCGGCAATATAAACACCAGAGCAAGCGGTGCATTATAAACGAAACATAGCCCCAAAAACATAATCACCATGGCAAGATAAATCGGATTTCGGGAAAATGAAAACGGACCATGATCCATCAAAGTATTATCTGCCGTATGCGGTAAAATACTGGTTTTGGCAGCGCGGTAAAGCAAAGCACACCAAAGTCCTATTATGATGGAGGCGGCCAAAAGACCCCAACCTAAATATTGTACCAGTTGAGCAAATTCTCCAAATCCAAAATGAAAGTGTTTGTTGCTCCAAATACCAATCCCCAAAAATACGGCAACAATAATCGGCGGCGGGATATGCACGGCAGGCGTGTCTGTCTTTGATTGATTCGTCATGC
>JAESQI010000121.1 GCA_016765255.1 Robiginitomaculum sp.
TAACCAACTTACGCCAGATCTGGCCAAAGAATGGAAACAGGCCGCCCTCGCACTTCAGCCAAACTTGCAAGACCTTCCTTTTCGAGGTCGAGTCAAAGGCCCCGCTTACCGCAAGAAAACTCTGGCGGCGGGCGAAACAGAAGTTTTGCAAGAAATTTATTACGCGTCTGAAAAAGCGGAATTGAGTTTGCAAACTTTGTCGGGCCAAACCATCGTAGGGCATAACCTTGAACTGTCTATTATTGAACAAACGGAAAGTGGAGACGGCGAAGCCGTTTGCACATTGAGCCTGCAGGCCGAACCTGCGACGTGCCAATGGTTGCCCTTGTGGACGGCTAAATATAATATTACCATTACCAATCATAGCCAAAGTCCAGTTCCTTATCTTTTGGTTACAAACTGACTTAGCCTTTTTTTACGCACCTGTATCATGACAAATACTGTCATGTTGGAAGCGCTCTAAAATAACAAGGTTTGTCATAATGGCTAACAAAACTTAAATAGTGAGGTCATATGAATTTTTTAAGAAAAATTTCCAACTGGAAAACCCTTGGCATTTTGTTTGTCATCTATGTTTTATTTGCAGTTTTTGTCATGTCTGGCATGATGGGAAGTGGGGACATAAAAATCACCCCTCTCGATTTACTATTTTCCTACAGTCCAGAGCGCGCTTATGCGCTTTTGTCAAGTTACGGGGAATTGCGAGAGCATTACGCCTTTATGAGTCTCACCGCCGACACCGCCTATCCAATTATTTACACGGTGCTGTTTATGGTGCTGCTCATGGTGTTGGCAAAATCTCTTTGGCCAGACCGTCCAAACAGGCACCGCCTAGCCTTAGTCCCGTTGTTTGCATTTGTATTTGATTTGATCGAGAACCATAATATTCGCACATTACTCCACGGCTATCCTGAAAAACTCGACGGTGTGGTTAAAACGGCCAGCACATTTACCAGCCTCAAATGGATCAGTGTGGGGACTACCTTTGCCCTCATTATCCTCCTCGTCTTATTGCTATTGGTCAAACGGTTTAAAAAATAATAACATAGCTTTATGGCCAGTCAAAAAATAACATTTCGCGGGGCTTTTGGTGATCAATTATCTGCCAAATTAGACCAGCCAGATAATGGCGAAGTCCGCGCATGGGTTCTGTTTGCCCACGGATTTTCTATTGGCAAAGACTTAAAACCAATCCGAACCATTTCCAAAACCCTGACCAGTGTAGGCTTTGGTATGATGCGGTTTGATTTTACCGGTCTTGGGCAAAGCAAGGGCGATTTTTCCGATACAAATTTTAGTTCTAACGTGAAAGATATATTGGCAGCGGCACAATATTTACGTGACCACCACAGCGCGCCCAGCATCCTCATCGGTCACAGTTTTGGCGGAACGGCCAGTTTGATGGCAGCGTATGATATCCCTGAATGCAAAGCCTTAGCGACCATTGGGGCCCCGTGCGATACGGGCCATATTATCCACCAATTTGCGGGCCAAATCGAAGAAATAGAAGCGGAAGGCGAAGCGCAGGTTTACCTAGCTGGACGGCCCTTTATCATTAAAGAACAATTCCTCGAAGACGTCGCCAATCAAGATATTAGCAGTGCAATTGCCAATTTGGAACGGGCCTTAATGGTGTTCCATTCTCCGCAAGACAAAGTGGTGAGCATAAAAAATGCAGGCCATATTTATCGGCAAGCTCGCCACCCCAAAAGCTTTGTTAGTCTCGACGGAGCCGATCACCTCTTGCTAAAAAATCCACGCGACGCCGCCTATGTGGCCCGCGTGCTGGCTGCGTGGTCGCGGCGCTATATTTAAGGCAATTTCGCGATCACGTCGATTTCTATTAAAATATCGTCCCGCCCCCAATCCACGCCCGGAACCGTTGTTCGGGCTGGTTTATAGTTTGGAAAATACGATGCGTAGACTTTATTCATAGGGGCAAAATCGTCAGGATTTTTCAAAAAGACCGTCATTTTGAGTATATCGTCAAGTGTACAATCTACCTTCAATAAAACTTTTTCTATATTGGCAAAAACTTGCTTGGTTTGCGCCTCAATATTGGCGGGCGCATAAGCTTTTGTCTTTGGATCAAAGGCAATAATTCCCGACATATATAATATACCGCCTGCCTTAATCGCCGTTGAATATGGGCCAAGGGTAGGGATTTCAGCTATCGTCACGATTTCTATTCCTGTTGGCGTATCCAGTTCCTGCGCCCCTTGGCAGGCACTGATGAACACCAATCCCATGGCCGTCATGATCACACTTTTCATACGCTTTCCAGTTGAAAACTGGCCTCTATTTCCACTGCAATATTAAAGGGTAGAGCGTTCATACCAAGAGCGGCTCGGGCGTGCGAGCCCTTATCGCCAAACACTCGGGTCAACAGTTCAGACGCCCCGTTCATCACTTGTGGTTGGCCGGTAAAATCAGGACTGGAATTTACATACCCCGTCAATCTGACCCATTGTTTGATCTTATCAAGATTGCCCCCACAGGCCGCCTTGGCTTGGGAAATTATATTAAGGGCGGTGCGCTCTGCGGCAAATGCCCCTTCCTCTACACTTAAATCTTTACCCAGTTTTCCGAGCAATTTTGCGCCTTTAATAGGTGCAGGGCCAATGCCTGAAATATAGACCATATCGCCAACAATGCGGTAGGATGCATATTTGGCCACGGGCGGCGCAAATTTTGGCAAGGTAATACCCAGCTCGCTAATACGGGCATCAATTAGGCCCGATGTTTGTTCGCGTTTTATCTGACCCGTTTCCGCCTCCGCGCATCCACTGATCGCCGCCAAAACGCCGACACTTATAGCCGTTGTCTGCACTAATTTTCGCCGACTTATCTTACCTTCGCTCATTATATTTCTCCTCAGTGATTTATCCGTGCCACTTAACCCAGCGGCCATGATAATCAGCGCGGGCGAGGACTTTGGTTTCGCCGCCAGGCCACATAGTCAAAGTCAACGCGCCGCCAGGCTCCTGCCCGTCTGCTTCAAATA
>JAESQI010000122.1 GCA_016765255.1 Robiginitomaculum sp.
CCGCCCTCGTTGGCAAACCAGACATCATGCCCCGCCTCTGTCTCGATTTTCCACGGCACACTCGCCTCGGTCGGGTCAAATTCAATATTGGAAACAAGGAGAAGTATACGAGCCATAACCAAAGCCAGTACCATAGTGCCCAGCCACTGTCTTGCATAGAAGTTAAAGCGACTTTGCGCAGGCGGCTGCGCTGGCCCAAGCCCATTGAAAATTATGGCCACCTAAATGACCAGTAACGTCAACCACCTCGCCAATAAAATATAGTCCAGAGACGGTTTTACATTGCATGGTTTTGGAGGACAATTCGCTCGTGTCAATTCCGCCGCGTGTGACTTCGGCTTTGCGAAACCCTTCACTGCCTGCTGGTTTCACCTGCCATGCATTGACCGCATTTGCGAGTGTGATGAGGGCAGGGTCGCTCATGTCGGCGAGACGTTGATAGGGGCTTGAGCTGGCGATAAACCGTGCCAGTTTCAGAGGTAAAAAATGTGCAAGAAACCCAGAAGGACTTTGTTTGGGGTGGGTGTGTTTGGCTTTTTTTAAGTCAGCTAAAACATCTTGATTGGGAGCCAAGTTTATAATGATCTCGTCACCCGGATTCCAATAGGACGAAATTTGCAAAATACTCGGTCCCGACAAACCTCTATGGGTAAAGAGTAATGCTTCCGTAAAGTCTGTTTTCCCGTGGGTAATTTTAGCGTCAACACTGATGCCAGACAATGTGCCGAGCGCATGTTTTAAACTGTCAGTAAAGACGAGGGGGACGAGAGCGGGGCAGGGTGCGATAACATTTAAGCCAAAGGTTTTAGCAATGTCGTAGCCAAAACCACTCGCCCCCATTTTAGGGATAGACGGCCCACCGCACGCTATGACCAAGGACTTCGCAGAAAAGTCGCCACGAGATGTTTTGACATGAAATACATCATCCGTCTTGCCGACAGAATATATTTCAGTTTCAAGTTTTATTTTGGCCCCGCTTTTTTTGCATTCCGATTTTAACATATTGACGATTTGGTCTGAACGATCATCACAAAACAGTTGGCCCAATGTTTTTTCGTGCCATTTTATTTTGTAGCTCTCTACCAAATCAATAAAATCTTGAGGGTTATATCCAGCTAATGCGGATTTGTGAAAATGTGGGTTTTGGGAAATAAAATTTTCAGGGCCACAATGAATATTGGTGAAATTACATCGCCCACCACCTGAAATCCGAATTTTTTCACCAATTGTTTTTGCATGGTCAAGGATAAGTATTTTGCGGCCTCGGCGACCCGATAAGGCCCCGCACATCAAGCCCGCTGCGCCTGCACCAATAATTATACTATCATATTCACTCACAATATTCACTGGCTGGGGGCCTTTCATGATCACAAAATTATGATGTACAATCTACTTGCGAACGTGCAGTGCATAAAATAATATCACGTAAATAGAAAGCAGTATTTGTGAGGGTTACCAATGTCCATTCGGTTAAAAACAGCACTAAAATATTCGCCCATCCTGGCATTGGCATTGTTAACAATAGGGTGTGGTGGCCGCACAGTGACGCCGCCGACAACCACGTCACCGCCCCCGCCCCCCGTCAGTAGTGGCCCCACATATACACAGGGCGTTTTTAATGCGTCCAGTACATTCCAAGCCAAATGCGCCGTCGTGCGCACGGGCATAGACCCTGCGACCAATACTGCCTTTGCCGATAGAGCAGGGTCAATATTGGAAGAAAATCACTGGCTTCGGTCATGGAGTGATGAATTATATTTATGGTATACTGAAATCCCAGATCAAAATCCGGCAGGCTTTACCACCACAAACAGCTATTTCAATGTCCTAAAAACCAATGCGACTACAGCGACTGGAACCCCAAGAGATCAATTTCATTTCTCTATTAACTCGGCTGATTACCAGCAACAAGTCTCAAGCGGAACCTCATCTGGGTATGGGGCTGACCTCGCTATTTTGTCGAGCTCCGTCCCGCGTGATATCCGCATTGCGTACACAGAAGCCGGTTCCCCAGCGGCCTTAGCGCCCGCTAGTTTGGCGCGGGGCGCAAAAATTTTGGAAATAGATGATGTAGACGCTATCAATGGCGGCTCACAGGCAGATGTTGACGTGCTCAATGCTGGACTATTTCCGAGTGCTTCTGGTGAAACCCATAAATTCAAAGTACAAGACCTCGGCGGCGCTATTCGTACATTTAATATAATCTCTGCGACGGTAACAACGCATCCCGTCAATCTGGCCAAGACCATTGACATTGCGGGCGGAAAAGTTGGGTATTTGCATTTTACAACATTTGGCACCACATCAGCAGAGCAAGAGCTGATCACCGCCTTTACCAATTTTTCCAATCAAGGGGTGACGGACTTGGTGCTTGATCTCCGTTATAACGGCGGCGGATTTTTGGCAATCGCTGGACAGCTTGGATATATGATTGCAGGGGCGGCGAATTCGCAAAACCGTGTGTTTGACAATATCGTATTTAACAACAAGCACACCGTGACAAATCCTGTGACTGGTAATCCACTACAGCCAACACCGTTTTACAACACATCTTTGGGATTTTCTGTTGCTTCGGGCCAAGCTCTGCCGAGTCTCAATTTGAACCGCGTCTTTATTCTTTCCACGAGCGGAACATGTTCGGCCAGTGAAGCCGTGATCAATGGACTTCGCGGTGTCGATGTTGAAGTGATTTTAGTGGGCTCGACCACATGTGGTAAACCGTACGGTTTCTTCCCAACCGATAATTGCGGCACGACCTATTTTTCCATCCAGTTTAGGGGAGAAAATGATAAAGGCTTTGGCGATTACGCGGACGGATTTACACCCGCTAACACGGTTCCTGCGGCGGGCGAAGCCATACCTGGTTGCGCGGTCAGTGATGATTTCACCAAACTTCTCGGCGACGAAACCGAAGCCCAATTTGCCACGGCTTTATCTTATATGGCCAATGGTATTTGTCCTGTAGTTCCTAAACCTGAAAACACATTTTCCTAAGAGCAGAGACAGATCGGTGACGCAAGTTCATTATTTACATCTGAGCGTGTGCGCAACCAACTCCAACTGAAACAAAGCCGTATTGATACCCTGCCAACCAAATTAGAAGACCAATAAATGCACATGCTTTTTCACATGTTGAAATTTTTCTGCTTGGCTCTGCTTGCCAGTTCGTGTGCCACCACATTAAAAGCTGGTGAACCTGCTGTTATCACAAATAGTGGCGATGGGGTTATTTCTGAATTGACGGAGGTCGTTTCAGAGGCGATGAATGGGGCTAAAATAACATTGGCACATGACTCGCTCAGCAAAACGAACACTCTGTTTATTGAACGCGCCCCGCACAAAAGTCTCGCTCATAATCCGGCCATGGGCCGCCGCATGGATATGCCCGATCATTTTACCTTAAGTAAATCTGGGAATGCCTGCCTACTAACCCACACAGAGAGCGGCAAAACCTACCGTCTAAAAAAAGCAAAATGCCGCACCCTCGTTGAGGAATAGATCAACCGCGTAAATGGAGGTGAGGATGGGATTCGAACCCACGGTACGCTATGAACGCACACACGCTTTCCAAGCGTGCGCCTTAAACCACTCGGCCACCTCACCATAGTCCATCTGCATACCCGAATTGTGGTTTAGGATAAGCGTAGGCTTTCATATATTACACAGTTAATGGGTCAAGGCTATAAAGCTATAATTTACATCAATTTTACAAACCTAATTTTTCTGCTATTCTACTTTAAAAAAGGGGACGCGGGATGAGTTTGGATGATTTTTGGCCGACATTAGGGGTTGAAGAAGAATATTTACTGGTTGATCCAGAAACGCGCGCGGCGGCGGCTTGCCCGCCTGATGAATTTTTTAAAACTTGTAAAGCGGCTCTCGGTGACCATGTAACCCCTGAATTTTTACAATGCCAAATCGAAATCGCCACCCCGATTTGCCGAAACCTAAAAGATGTGCGTGAGCACCTGACCCATATGCGCGGCACGCTGTCTCGGATTGCCCAAGATTTTGATTTGCGGTTAATGGCGGCAAGTACCCACCCCTTTACCTCTTGGCGCGAACAAAACCCGACCAAGGCTGAGCGCTACAATAAAATGGATCAAGATTTGCAAGGGGCCATCAGGCGGATGCTGATTTGTGGCACCCATGTTCATGTGGGGATTTTAGACCCGTGTGCACGTATCGACGTGATGAACCAAATGCGTTATTTTTTGCCGCATATGCTGGCCCTGACCACGTCGTCGCCGTTTTGGGAGGGGGATCTCATGGGCATGCAATCTTATCGTCTTTCCGTATTTGACGGTATGCCGCGCACGGGCATCCCCGAAGCCATGACGTCAATTGGTGAGTATGAGCGCCTTGTCGGCACGCTTGTCGGGGCGGGTGTTATCGAAGACGCCAGTAAACTATGGTGGGACATTCGTCCTTCTGTTCGTTTTCCCACACTCGAAGCCCGTATTTGCGATATGTGTACACGCATGGAAGACACGCTTGCTGTTGTTGCCATGTATCAATGCTTGACCCGTATGTTTGTGCAATTGAAAGAGCGCAATATAAAATGGCGTATTTATCCTGCGCTTCTGATTGCAGAAAACCGCTGGATTGCTCAACGTTTTGGCGTTCAAGGTGAGTTGATAGATTTTGGCAAAGGTGAGTGCGTGCCTTTTAAACAGCTCAATGAGGAATTGATCAAATTTCTCATGCAACATGCCCAAGCTTTGGGATGCGAGGCAGAATTGCTCCATACACGAACCATTGTGGAAAGGGGCTCAAGCGCGTCTCGGCAAGTCGAAGTCTATGAGGGTGAGATCAAAAAGGGGGCTACGAAAGAGCTTGCCTTAAAATCCGTTGTTGATCATTTGATTAAAGATACTCTGTACGACATTTAAAGACTTTACTTAGCCCGCAAACCCGCCATAAGATTCCCCATGTCAAATTTCACGCCGTATACAATACTACCTAAAACATCTGGATCACCTGTCCTTTGTTTTTGTGACCATGCGACGAATTTCGTGCCCAAAGCCTTTGATAATTTGGGCTTAAGTCAATCGGATTTAAACCGCCATATAGGCTGGGATATCGGGGCGGCTAATTTGACTAGGCAGTTGTGTAGTGCCTTTGGCGGCACTGGTTTGTTGGCCGGGTTTTCACGGCTTTTGATTGATCCAAATAGGGATTTAGATGATAGAGGCCTAATCTCTGAAATCAGTGACGGTACAAAAATTCCCAGTAATCAAGACTTAAGCAGTAATGAGCGTCAGCTTCGCATTGCTCAATATTATGAACCTTACCACCAAGCCTTAGAAAACTTGATCGACGAGACCGTGAACCAGTTTAATGATCCATTGATTATCTCTATTCACAGCTTTACCACCAAGCCTGCAAGTGGAACGCGCCGAGAGTTAGACATTGGGATTTTGTGGAAAATCGACGAAGATAATGCGGTGGCCGTCAAGGATGCAATAGAGCGAGTGCACCCTTACAAAATTGGGCTCAATGAACCTTACTCCGCCCTCAAACTTAACCATACAATGGATCAACACGTCATCCCCCGTGGCCTGCGTCATATCACTTTGGAGATACGCCAAGACTTGATTGATACAGACGCAGGCGCCACAAAAATGGCCGAGCATCTATCCCAAGGGCTAGGCTCTTTCATAGGGGGGTAATACTTTCCAAAATTCTCAACACACCAATCGGCGGCGCAGAGTTGCCTCTCGCTCGGGTGCTATATTCTTTGCCCTGTTGCCAAGGCTTGCCCGCGTGGCTCCGAACTCGCCGGACACCG
>JAESQI010000123.1 GCA_016765255.1 Robiginitomaculum sp.
CAGGCTTTGCCGCTAATACTTGGCAGAGCTTGGCCGATTTAGGCGTTATTGGCATGCTGTTTAAAGAACAGGATGGCGGCTATGGCGGCACGGGGTTTGACCTCGCGATTGTCTTTGAGGAAATTGGCCGTGCCGGCATAGTGTCTCCATTGTTACAGGCCGGCGTTTTAGCAGGCGGGCTTGTTGCCCAACTGGCAAATGCTGCGCAAAAAAATATCCTAGAGAACGTTATGGGCGGTAAGGCGCATCTGGCGCTCGCCCATGCCGAGCCTAATAGCAGATATAGTCTAAGCTGGGTGGAGACCCGCGCCAAAAAAACACCAAACGGCTTTTCATTATCGGGGCGAAAGTCAGTAGTGGAGTTTGCGCATATGGCAGACGCGCTCATTATCAGCGCGCGCATTACTGGGAATGTTGATGATGAGGACGGTATCTCTCTCTTTATAATTCCAAAGGATTTGCAAGGCATAAGCTGGCAAACTTACGATACAATAGATGGCCGCAAGGCATCGGCAATCACATTGGATAATGTACAAATATCTGAAGATATGCTTTTAGGAGAGGGCGGAAACGCATATGCCGCCTTAGAAAAATCCATAGCCCATGCCATCACTGCCCTATGCGCAGAAGCCGTTGGCGCAATGGAAAGCGCGAAGGATTTAACACTGGAATATTTACGAACCCGCGAACAGTTCGGCGTTCCCATTGGTAAATTCCAAGCCCTCCAGCACCGCATGGCAGACATGTTAATCGAAATAGAACAAGCGCGTTCTGCCGTGATAAATGCAGCTGCAATTCTTGAAGAACCGAGATATATACGCGAAAAATATGTGAGTGCCGCTAAAAACCTAATTGGCCGCGTAGGTAAATTGGTGGCAGAGGATAGCGTGCAGCTACATGGCGGCATTGGTATGACTGCCGAATATGCCCTCGCACATTTTGCAAAACGGTTAATCATGATTGACCATCAACTTGGTGATACAGATCATCATTTAGAGCGGTTTATTCGTTTTGCTAAAGCCAAAACATGACGGAAGACACACATACTATTCTCCGTGATAAAACGGGCCCTCAAAAAATGATGGGCTATGTTATTTCCTTTGAGAAGAAAACAAAAATCACATCATGTTGGCTCGATATAGAGCCAAAACATTTAAACCTGCACGGGGTTTTGCATGGGGGGATAATTAGCACTTTGCTCGATAGCGTGAGTGGGTATGCTGCGAGCCACGTATATGACGAAACAGGGCAAACACCTTTTTTGTCCATTACGATCAACACCCAGTTTATTTCTTCAGCAAACAAAGGCCGTGTGACCGCTATTGCGACCATAACGGGAAGCGGGCGAAAGCTTAATTTTGTGGATGCCGTATTGAAAGATGACAAGGGCACGACGCTCGCAACATCAATGGGAGTTTTCAAACCCGTTGGTTAGCGAAAAACAGGAGACTTTATTATGAAACAAATGCAAGGATTAGACGCAACATTTGTTGCGATAGACACCCCCAACACGCCTGCCCATATTGGCAGTATTGCAATTTATGATCCGTCTACCGCTCCGGGCGGTTTTGTCAGGTTCAAAGATATATTAAAGTTCATACGTAACCGCCTGCGTAAATCGGTGATTATGCGACAAAAAATGGTCAAAGTTCCTTTTGGGCTCGATCACCCTTACTGGGTTCAAGACAGTAATTTTGACCTTGAAAACCATGTTGGTCATGTTGCACTGCCCAAACCTGGTGATTGGCGCCAGCTTTGCATTCTCAGTGCCCGTATTTTTTCTCGCCCGCTTGATCTAACGCGCCCGCCTTGGGAAATTACAGTTATTGAAGGCTTGGACAATATTAAGGACGTACCCAGAGGATCCTATGCCATGCTGACCAAAGTTCATCACTCCGCAATTGATGGCGTTTCGGGTATGGATATGATGCAAGCCTTACATACATTGGACGCTGATATAAGTGAACCTGATGAACCTGACCGCTGGAAGCCTGAAGCCGACCCTAGCCAATTAGGTTTATTTGCCCGCGCATATTTAAGAGGCCTTAAACAACCCATTACGCAAATACGGGCGTTACGCCACACCTTACCCGGTATTGCCCGCGTGAGCAGGGGCCTTATTAAGCGGGATTTTGACTTCACGGAAATCGCTAAGACACCGAAAACTCGCTTTAATGTCATGGTTTCTCCGCACCGCATATTTAATGCCTGTACGTTCAAATTTAGCGATATAAAACGTATTCGCGATCTTGCAGAAGATTCAAAAATTAATGATGTCATGTTGTCGATTGTTGGCGGCGGTGTGCGTAATTATTTGCTGGCCAAAAACGACCTACCTGCAACATCGTTAACAGCAATGGCGCCCATTTCAGTTCGTAGCAAATCTGAAAAAAACACGATGGGAAACCAGGTATCTGCTATGTTTGTTCCCTTAGGCTCACACATTGAAAATGCCGTAGAACGTTTGCAATATGTGACAAAGGAAACGCGTCAAGCCAAACAGTTCACCGAAGCATTGGGGGCACGGCAAATGTCGGAGATGTCAAAATTATCATCTACGCTGGCTATGAATCTCGGTGTTAAAATTTCCGGACGTTTAAAACTTGCCGATAAAATTAAACCTATGGTGAATACGGTGGTTACCAATGTTCCGGGGCCGCCCGTAGAAATTTATTCCTCTGGCGCCAAGCTCGTGGGGCTATACGGACAATTTTGCTTAATGGACGGCATTGGTGTTGGCCATGTTATTCAGAGCTATATGAACGATATAACGCTTTCATTTACCGCCTGCCGAAATGTTATTCCTGATCCTGAATTATATAATGAATGTATGCAAAAGAGTTTTGATGCTCATCTGAAAGCCGCAGAAAAAATTACTGAGAAGTCTGCCAACAAAAGCGCCGACAAATGAACGACATTCAAAGAGAGACAGATATGACGCAAACAGTTAAACGTAAAGCGCCCCACATTTTTTGGACACTGACAGAAGGTCGTGCCATATTTGAGCTTGGTTGGTTTCATGCACTTCGTTGGCCCATGCAAAAATTCCCTAAAGGGGATGATCACCCGATTATTGTCCTTCCAGTTTTTTGACCAGTGATATATCCACACGGCCATTACGGCGTCTATGTCTGACGTCAGCGCCTATGGCACAGATTTAAGTCTGTGCTAAGAGAGAGTTTTTGTTCATCATCATCTTAGGAGTAAATGATGAGACAGAAACATACAGGGCGTTCCTCGGAGCGTATTATTAAAGACATCAAACGTAAAACGCGCAAGCAATATTCTGCTGAGGAAAATATCCGCACCGTGCTGGACGGCCTACGCGGCGAGGAGAGTATCACAGAGCTATGCCGCCAAGAAGGTATCGCCGAGCAAACACTCGAACTCCGCTTACTTACGAAGTGCCCTTTAGGGTAAAAAACGCATGATCGGGGATGGGGGCGAAGACGTATGAGGTACCCCGCATCAGAGAAGCTTGAGAG
>JAESQI010000124.1 GCA_016765255.1 Robiginitomaculum sp.
GCCATTTATTTTGAATATGACCCCGAATTTTTATCCCGGGGGCTGGATATATCCCCGCTTCGCTTGCCTTTAAAACCAGATCTTCAGCAATTCGATAGCAGGCTCTTTGAGGGATTGCCGGGCGTTTTTAATGATAGCTTACCCGATGGATGGGGGCGGTTGTTGTTTGACCGCACTATGCGAACACAAGACATATAGCCGCAAGATTTAAGTCCACTCGATAGACTAGCCCATATTGGGCATGCAGGCATGGGCGCACTTACTTATGAGCCAGATTTTACATCTGCCGTAACTGAATCCAGTATTGATCTCGACGATCTTGCAGAGCAAGCGCAAGACGTGTTGCAAGGACAATCGGACGATGTACTAGAGAATTTACTTGCTTTGAACGGGTCGTCAGCAGGCGCACGGCCAAAAGCACTCATCGGGTTTGATAAAGAACATAATCATATTGTGCATGGCGCATCCGCATTGCCAAAAGGCTATGCGCCTTGGCTTGTTAAATTTGCCAACACACAAGACGGCATAGATGCTGGTGCAATCGAATATGTTTACACGCTCATGGCTGGGGAGGCGGGCATAGACATGATGCCGAGCCATCTTTTTAGCGCGAAAAATAGCGCAGGGTATTTTGCAACAAAACGGTTTGATCGTGATGGCAAGGCGCGGCTGCATACCCATACAGCTTGCGGTCTTCTACATTCAGATTTTCGTACACCCACATTAGATTATCAAGACTTGCTCGCGCTCACCCACCATCTAACCCGCGATATGCGCGAAGTCGAAAAAATGTTCCGCATTGCCGTGTTTAATGTGTTGGCACATAACCGTGATGATCATTCAAAGAACTTTACATTCCTTATGGATGCAAATGGTGGATGGGGAGTTTCCCCTGCCTATGATTTGACATTCTCATCTGGCCCAAGCGGTGAGCAAAGCACAATGGTCATGGGGGAAGGCAAAACGCCAAACCTTACCCATTTAAAGGCTCTAGGCAAAGAGGCAGGGCTGACCAAACCAAAGGTGACAAACATAATTGACCAAACTCAAAACGCTTTGTCACATTGGGGTAATTTGGCTAAAGTGCATGGTGTTCGTGCTGCAAATATACGCATGATTGAAGGCCGCATAAAAGCAGTATAGTCGAAAATGGTAAAATAATGGCGCGACCCACGTTATTCGAACCTGAATAAGTACTTATTTTGGGTACCAAATTGGGGGCTTTCATGGGTACCAAATTTGTTAAAAAATAAGATAAGTCATTGAAATAACAAGATTAATAATTTCGTGCAGCGCACGTCACTCGCGCCATTTTTTCTCGTGACAATCTTCAAAAAGTACAGTAAGCTTAGGTTTTTAAGGCTCATGTCTTACGGTTTTTGAAGATTGGCGAAAAATGGCACACATTTGGCACACATTTTGGCACACAAACCCTCATGGTTAAGGTTGGAGATATAGACCGTTTCTTGCTCAATAGGCAGGGGCGATGGTATTATAACCGCCGCACGCCCTTAAGCTTTCAGCATGTTGAAAGCCGGACGTTTGTGCGGTGTTCTTTGAAGACAAAATCCGTAGATGTCGCAAGAATAAGGCGTGATGCTTTGGAGCTAGCAGACAATGCTCTCTGGCAAGCGCTCAGCATGGAAGCGGCCTCTCTGGGAGGCCTTAGCGGCAGAACCCAAGACATAGAGCAGAAAAGGCATAAATCAGCCTGTGGACGCGCTATGGCGATGGGGTTTGTTTATGTGCCCACTCAAGAGCTCGCGGATGGGGCAACGCACGAAATTCTTGAGCGCTTAAAAGTTCTAGAAAGCCGATCTGGGCCAAATAAAGCTGCTAGAGAAGTTGATGCAGATGCTCTGCTCGGCACTATTGATCCCCCCGCGCATATCAAAACCAAAGTGTCGGGTGCCTTTAAGCTTTATATCAAAAAAATAGCTTTTGATGAACAATACAATAAATCACCGAGGCAAAAACACACTTGGCAGAAGACTAAGCGCACCTCAATTGACTATTTCATCAAAAGAATTGGTGATTTGAATATGGAGGATATTACCCGCGAGGATGCTTTGGATTACCGGGATTGGTGGATGAAACGAATGTTGCCAGATGTTGTAAATGGAAAGCCAGTAAAGCCAGCAAAACCAAATACGGCTAACCGCCATATCGGCAATATGCGAACGCTTTATCAAGCATTTTTTGCTCATTTGGGAGAAGAAGAACGCACAAACCCATTTCGTAAAATATTTTTCAAAGGAGAAACTCGCTCAAGCATTTTGCCCTTTGAGACAAAATGGGTTCGGGAGCGTATTCTTGCACCAGGTTTGTTTGCCGATATTCGCATTGAACTTAGGGTAATGATTTATGTGCTTATTGAAACAGGTGCGCGAATGAGTGAGATTTGCAATCTCATGCCAGAAGATATTTATCTAAACGCAAGTATCCCTTACATTTCAATAAAACCGCGACGAAATAGAGAATTGAAGACTCCAGATTCAGAACGGGACATTCCATTGGTTGGTGTAGCACTTGTGGCAATGAAAAGTTGCCCAGATGGATTTGAGCGTTATAGGGATAAGGGTGAGTTAGTATCCGCAAACCTTATAAAAGCTTTTAGGCAACGTGAGCTATTACCTACAGAAAATCATGTTATCTATTCATTACGCCATTCGTTTGAAAAACGAATGCTAGAGGCCAACTTAGATTATGCTTTACGGTGTACGCTTATGGGGCATAAAAATGATCGACCTGCCTACGGTGATGGGGGATCTATGGAATATAGAAGAAATGAGTTGTTGAAAATCGCTTACGTGGTTCCAAAGACACTTATTAAAATTTAACCGCAACACAGTCCAGTCTGACATCAGCGCATAAATGTCTTTGTAAAAAGGATGTGATTTCGTCTATAAATGATTAAATTTTTCTGTCTTAGTTTGTAAGTAAACATAATTATGAGCATTATGACCAGCTTTGATCGGGATGCGTTTTTTTATCTCTATGCCTGCGGTTTTTACGGCTGCAATTTTTTCGGGGTTATTGGTCAATAAATCGATCTGTGTCACGCCGAAATGTTCGAATACACCTTTGAGCATATCGTACTGACGGTTATCCGCCTTGTGCCCCAGCTTGATATTAGCGC
>JAESQI010000125.1 GCA_016765255.1 Robiginitomaculum sp.
CGGCTAGAATCTGATCCAACGATTATTTATGGGATCACGGGCGGCGAGAAATTGGGGCGAGGGCTTAGGCGCTCAGAAATCGACCGTAAAACCGATTGGAATACTTACCAAATTGATGGCCTGCCGATTACGCCGATTTGTAATCCGGGGCGGGCTGCGATTGCGGCTGTGCTTAACCCGATGAAGACAGATGAAATTTTCTTTGTGGCAGATGGAACCGGAGGGCATGTATTTGCTAAAACCCTGCGGGGGCACATAAACAATGTCAATAAATGGCGCAAGATCGAGCGGAAACGCAAAGCCAATGCCAAGAAAATAGCGAAGCAAAAGGTGCAACAATGAGCCTAAAAAGCATGACAGGATATGGCCGCGCAGAAGGTCAACATGAAGGCGTGTCCTGGGTGTGGGAAGTCCGCTCTGTTAATGGTAAATCACTGGATACACGCTTACGCCTACCCGCTGGGTTTGAGAGTTTGGAGTCTAAAATCCGCAAAACCATTGCGAAGGCTTTAAAACGCGGGAATTTGCAAGTCACACTGAATATGCAAACAGAGCATGGGGCGAGTGATTACAAAATAAATCATGATTGGCTCAAAAAACTAATATCTGAAGGGCGAGATTTATCGCAAACTTACGGCTTAACGCCTGTAACTATTGACGGCCTTTTTCAAAGTGCTGGTGTGATTGTTGAGGGCAGTCTACAAAATGCTGCTGACCCAAAGTTGACACTGCGCAATCAGGTCATATTGGTGAGCCTTGATGATATGCTCGGCGTGCTTATCAATGCACGGTGCGAGGAGGGTAAGGCTATGGGGGAGGCCTTATCTGGATGCATAGCTGACATGAAGGTACTAACAGCGCGGGCGCGTATTCGTGAAAGCGCAATCCCCAAACATATTAAACAAAGATTGACCGAGAAAATTGGTGAGCTCTTGGGTGAGAATATGGATAAGGACAGATTTGCACAAGAAGTGGCTCTGTTGGCCGTAAAAGCCGACGTAAGAGAGGAATTAGACCGTCTTGACGCGCATATCCAGCAAGCAAAGTCCTTGCTCAATTCAAAAGAGGCGATTGGTCGCAAGCTGGATTTTTTGTCGCAAGAATTTATCCGCGAAATCAATACATTGTGTGCCAAGTCAATAGATATAGACTTGACCAAAATCGGGTTGGAGATGAAAAGTGTCATTGAACAATTTAGGGAACAGGCGGCCAACATTGAGTGATATACATGACAAAAAACTTCTCCAAGGCATGAAAACCAATCGTCGTGGGCTAATGATTGTCCTCTCATCGCCCTCTGGTGCTGGGAAAAGCACATTAACGCGCAGGCTTTTGCGTGAGAATGATAATATTACCATGTCGGTTTCTGCAACGACTAGGTCACCGCGCAGTAGTGAGCAAGAAGGTATCGATTATTATTTCGTTAAAAAAAACCGTTTTGTTGACATGATTGAAGATGAGGAATTTCTGGAACATGCAAAAGTTTTTGACCATTATTACGGTACACCTCGCGCCCCTGTTGAGAGAGCATTAGAGACTGGGGATGATGTTGTTTTTGATATTGATTGGCAAGGGGCACAGCAATTGACCCAAACAGCAAATTCCGACTTGGTTAAAATATTTATTCTGCCACCTAGTAATCGCGAGTTAGAAAACCGTCTTCACAAACGTGCTCAAGATAGCGAAGCCGTGATTGCGCGGCGTATGGCAAAATCAGCGTCTGAAATGAGCCATTGGTCGGAATATGATTATGTGATTGTCAACGATGATTTGGAAATTGCTATGGAAGAACTCCTGACAATACTGGCTTGCGAACGAATGAAAAGACACCGTCAGCTTTGGCTGAGTCCATTTGTAAAACGTTTGACGCAAGGGGGTTAGCGCAAGGCATTAGCTGTATCAGATAATCGGTGAAACCCTTTTATATCAATGGTTTCTGGGCGAACGCTCGGGTCAATATTTGCAGTACCCAGCCAAGTTTCTAAATCTATGCCGAGATCACCCGCTAAGGCGCGTAATGATTTTCTGAGCATTTTTCTGCGTTGCCCAAATGCACTTGCTGTAACGCGGCCCAGCATTTTTAGGTCAGCATATCTTTCGCCTTGGGGCAATATATCAAGAACGATAACCGCGCTGTCTACTTTCGGAGGTGGGGTAAAAGCATGGGCTGGGACTTCGAATGCAATATGTGGTGCAGTAATAGATTGAGCCAGAACTGCAAGACGCCCGTAAGGTTTGGTATTGGGCTGGGCGGCAATGCGCATGGCCACTTCTTTTTGTAACATCAGCACCAATCTGTCCCAAAAAATGGGCTGGGCATGTAACCAATTTATGAGTAATTTTGTCCCGACATTATAGGGTAGATTTGCGCATACTCGTAAGGGGCGTGTAGAGTCGAGTGCAGCGAGGTCAACTTTAAGAGCGTCAGCTTCAAAAACATTTAAACGGCCATCCGAAACATTTTCGATTTCTTGTAGGAGAGATATAAACCTTGGGTCTTTTTCAATCGCGTAAAGTTTCTTTACCCCCATATTTAAAAGTGAGCGTGTTAGACCTCCTGGCCCGGGCCCAATTTCAATGACCGCTTCGTGTGGCACGGCGAGCCGCGCTATTTTATCTGTCAGATTTTGGTCGAGTAAAAAATGTTGCCCGAAGCTTTTTTTGGCAAACAAATTATGGGCTTTTAAACTCGCAGTCAGTGTGGGCAAACTATCCATGACTACCCTCAATATATCTGCACCTGTTTGCAGCCATGTTGCGGGCCAAATCTATTGCCGCCAATAAACTATCTTCGCGGGCCACGCCATTACCCGCTATTTCAAAGGCAGTGCCGTGATCGGGCGATGTGCGGATAATCGGCAGGCCAAGTGTGGTGTTAACACCGCCGTAAAAATCTAAGCTTTTAACAGGGATCAATCCTTGATCATGATACATGACAAGAACTGCGTCATATTCTGCGCGTGCTTCTTTATGGAAAAGCGTATCAGCGCTTTGCGGGTTGCTAATATTGATACCCTCTGCGCGGAGTATTTTCGCTGCGGGAATGAGAATATCATTTTCTTCATGCCCTAAGGATCCGTTTTCACCCGCATGCGGATTAAGACCAGCCATGGCAATGCGCGGTGACGATATACCTAAGTCTATTTTTAGGGCGCCGTTTAAGACCCAGGCCGTGTCGACTATTTTATCTATAGAAATAGCATTGGCGACGTCTTTTAATGGCATATGGATTGTGACCAGTGCAACGCGTAAACCTTGGGCGCTGAGCATCATAACGGGGCCTTGTGAGTATGGCGCTTTAGTTGATTTCGCCAGTTCGGCCAAAAATTCCGTATGCCCAGGAAACGAAAAACCTGACCTATATAGCACGTCTTTTGCAATTGGGTTGGTTACAACGCCGCTAACCTCACCAGAAAGGGCGAGCTTTGTAGCTGTTTTAATTGAGGTCAATATTGCGGGTGCGGCATTTTCATTTGGCTTGCCAATGATTACAGCCGCACATTTAATCGGCAAAACGGGGAGGGCGTCTTTAAATATGCCAATGGCTTGGTCTGGAATGTCTATAGTTTTTGCGTTCTTATACAGAGCAGGGTCGGCAATCACAAAAAAAGCATTTCTAGGGTCGCTGCGTAGTTTTTGCCACGCTTTGATGGTGATTTCAGGGCCGATACCTGCTGGGTCACCCATTGTTAAGGCGAGCGGTCTGGTAATGGCGCTAGGTTTTTTAACGGGTAACAATCGTAGCATTTCTGCGTAAATTACGTAAATGCCGCTTGGAAGCAAGGGCTTCTTGCTGTGATAATAGGCGATTTTCAACTTGGTCACGGGTAGGAATGTTGGAACCTTTTTCCTTACGATCACATACGACAATCGCGATGAGGGCGTTTGATGTGGTCAAAGGCTTTGAGACATCGCCGATATTGGTGTCGCTTAACAGGGCAAGAATATCTTCAGTCAAATCACCCGCCTTTATTTCCCCCATAGTATCATTACCAATTCCGTCAATTCCAGAAATATCAGACGCAATACTGTCACAGGATTTGAATGCGTTAGTTGCCGTTTTTATTGCCGCGTTCGCTGCTTCCATTTGGCTAATGTCACTATATTGATAATTGATTTGTTTAAGTGTGTAAAAGGTTTCAGAGGTCGAAACTCTTTTGTCTATCAAGGCAATGACATAGACACCACCAGGTACAGTAACAGGGGGAGAAATTTGACCTTTTTCCAAGTTGACGATGGCGGCGTTGATTTCTTCTCTGAGTTCTCCTTCGCGTACCCAGCCAATGTCACCACCTTTTGCGGCGGAAGGTGCGGATGAGAATTGTTGTGCAAGAACGCGAAAAGGTGCACCTTCTTCTAGCTGTTTAATCATGGCGTTCGCGCCTTGCATGGCACCTTCCATACCGCCAATATCGGGTGTGGCTTCAATATAAAGTTCTGCCACACGGTAATTAGGTTTATTGGCGGTCGCACTGATTTGGTTGATTGTTTCGTCAATTTGAGCATCACTAATCCGGATGCGTGACCCGTAAAGACCGCCGATTATACGTTCCCATGCAATTTCCGAACGGACTTGATCTTGTAAAGTTGATATAGAAATACCCGCGCCAGCTAGGCGGCTTGTGAACTCTTCTACACTTAATCCATTTCGAGTAATCAATGTTTCTATGCCTTGTTCAACGGCTTCATTTGAGATCGTTTGGTCGTATTTTTTTGATTCTTGGAGCTGCAATTTTTCATCAACAAGGTTTTTCATTGCTTGCGCGAGAATGCGCTTTTGTGATTCTTCCGTAGGTTCAACACCTTGTGTCGCCATCATAAACAAGGCGCGTTGCCGCAAATCCAAGCTAGTAATAACATCGTCATTAACGACCGCTGCAATGCCGTGCGAAATTTGCGCTGCTGTTATAGTGGGCATAAGGGCGCTACTCAGCAAAGCAAACCCAATAAGGCCTGCTTTTATGTGTATTTTTGGGAGCAAATTTTGCATTCGTAGTTCCTCTGAATATTCGAGGCTAACATAGGGATTTTTTTGAGCAAGGCAATCAAACACTTCAGAAGCTTACCAATTATCCATCTTCAATCTTAAAAAGAAAAGCCAGTCCGCAAAATAGAACCAAGAGGGGCACGGCCCACGCCGCTAATACAGGAGGGAGGGTGCCTGCCTGTCCAAATGCACTGACCATATTATCAAGGAAATATTCAAGAAAACCAAAGCTTGCGACACCAATTATCATGATTAGCGCCCCACCACTTCGTACATTATGTAAGGCAACACCCGCTGCGATAGTTGTCATCGCAATGAGTGTTATGGGTAATGCAAGAAGTTTATGAAATTGTATGATAAGTGGTGTCGTATCGTAACCTGCCAATTTCGCATTTGAGATTTCACTTGGGATTTGCCAAAATGATAAATTTGAATTGTGTTGGCTTTGCGTCCGTAATGTTTGGCGGTTGATCGTTGTTGGTTGGGAAATGGCTTCAGAATACCGAGTAGGCTTACCATCCTCATATTCTGTGACGTGTTTAAGTAACCAATAGTTTTCTGGCATCAATGTGGCTGTTTTTGCGTCATAGCGCGAAATAAATTGTGCCCCTTGATCAGGTATGAAGACAGATTGGAAAAACGTTACGCCGTAGAGTGTATATGTATCAATATTTACTGAGCGGGCATGAATATTTAAATACCCTTCCTCGTCTCCCTCGCGTAGCCAAATAGATTTTGGATATATTGTCGCTTGCGTCGTCACAGACTGGTTTTTCTTCAACAGTTTCCCCTTTATTATGTCGTGCTTTTGAGCTGATTTTACCGCGAGTGGATTAAAAGAAACCGCCCACAATATGCCGATAAGCCCCGTTACGGATATTGCAGGTTTTAAAAAACTCCATGCGGATATACCCGCCGCCCGTATAACAATAAATTCAGACTGTTTGTTCAAGGAATATAAAGTCGCCATAACGCCGAACAATACAATAAAGGGGATTGTTTTTTCGACGAGTTGCGGAGCGTTTAAAAGTGTAAGGTATATAATATCAAACAGGGAAGCACTGGCATCAAAACCTCTTGCAGTCTCTACAAAATCAATGAGCATTATAACGCCGACGATAATTGAAAACGCAGTGAGAATGCCAATAAATATGCGCTTGGCCAGATATGCATTAAGTGTCGAAATCATTTAGGTTTCCTGCCTATTGGCAATTCTACGTTTCGCTTTGAACCTTGGGCTTAATTTTACGCGGCGGGGATTAAGTAGATATAGAAGAGACACTAAGCCGATACTTAATGGGACGCCATATTGGGCAATGTTGAGTAAGGCATTGTTTTCCGCAGCGGACGTTAAGCCGAAGCCAATAAGCCTGAGTATAAAGCCTATCGTCGCGGCAATGGCTATTTTTTTGCCATATCCTAGTTTATTATGTTCCCCGCGAACAAGAACTGCCAAAGCCAAAAGGACAAGCGCGATATTATATAACGGGGTGGCAAGACGCATATGTCCTTCCGATCGATAAGCCTTTATTGTGTCCAAATTCGCATTTGTCCTCTTTAGCTCAAAAAGTTCATTTATATACAGGTCAGATGGTTTTAAACGCAGTTTAGAGTCTATTGACAATGCTTGTGTCAGGTCAATTGTATAGGATGTAAATTCGGTGATATTCATGGTGTTATCACTATTTATAAAATTGATATTGCCATTGTATAATGTGAAATTTGTATGGGCATTTGCGGTAGTAAGCTGTCCCTCCTGCGCCATATAGGTTAGAGGCATTTCGGAGTTGGATTCGTCATATATTAGAATGTCAAGCATACGGCCTGAAGGTAGGATTTTACTGGTGTAAACCGTCAACGCTGGAGCGATTTTTTTGAATTCACCTACATTTATCATGCGCGACGCTACGTCCGTACTTATTTCCAACAAAGCGGCCCTTCTTTCCCGAAACGCATATGGTTGCAGGAATAGATTGATGATAAGGTGGGCAATCATGGCGTAGGCGGCTATGTGAAGTGCGGGAATGGTGATTTGCCACGGGCTCAAACCTGCGGCTTTGGTGATGACGAGTTCACTGTCTACATTTAGGCGGTTTAGGGCATATAACATGGCTAAAAATACGGCTATCGGCATAATAATGCCTAATAACTGCGGCAAAGTTAGGATTGTAATGTACAAAAAAACAAAGGCGGTTTGTCTATTTTCAACAATTAAGTCTATGGTGGACAAACTTTGGGTCAAAATAGCCAAAATTGAAAGGGCACTTAAGGATAATAAGAGAGGAGTAACAAATTGCCGCCTGAAATATTTCTGGATAAGTGTCATGAATGCCTTTACCTTGAATAGGGTATGTCTATCATGAATAGGTCAGTCTTCCACTGATTTGTTTTTTAGTTTTTGTAAGATATGGTCTACCTCGACAATGATAATGTGAGTGACCCATAATAGAACGGAGAGTGTTGTGAAAGTTAGTTTTATAGGCCCTGAAATTGGCGAAGGACAAACCAAAGCCGTTGCGGTCATTCCTGTATTCGCCAAGTCAAAATTAACAGCCTCCGCAAAGGCTTATGATGAAATTTTAAAAGGACAAATCACAACCAGTATTAAGGCTGGCAGTATTGACGGGATGGGTGGAAAATCTTTTCAAATTCTTGGGCCAAAGGGGATAAAAACCAACCGTCTTTATATAACGGGCTGTGGTGACAAGAAAAAATTCGACGGGGAAATGTTTGGAGCGCTTGTGTGTAAAACACTTCTCATGAGCGGTGAAAGCACACTGATTTTACATTTGGATGGTTTGGACTTAACGCCTGTTGACGCTGCTCGTGCCGCGCTTGGTGCCGTGCTTGCGGCTTACCGTTTTGATAAGTACAGAACCAAATTACCGGCTTCAAAAAAGCCAAGTCTTAAATCTGTAAAAATTGCTATTGAGAACCCAGTAAAAGCGCGGGCTGCTTATAAAAACTTCTACGGCCCTGTTGCAGACGGGACGTGTCTTGCTCGTGATCTGGTTATGGAGCCTGCTAATAAATTGTTCCCAAAATCATACGCTGCTCGCATCAAGAAAATGGAAAGCCTTGGAATGAAAGTCGAAATTCTCGGCGAAAAACGCATGAAGGCCCTCGGCATGGGCGCGCTTTTGTGTGTGGGGCAGGGGAGCCCACGCGAGTCCCAACTCGTGATCATGAAATGGAATGGCGGTAAAAAGGGCGATAAGCCTGTTTGCCTTGTCGGCAAAGGCGTTACTTTTGATACGGGCGGAATATCGCTTAAACCCGGCGCGGGTATGTGGGATATGAAAGGCGATATGGGCGGATCAGCGGCTGTCGTTGGCGCCATGTACGCGATCGCGTCTCGCAAAGCCAAAGCCAATGTTATTGGTGTTGTCGGGTTGGTTGAAAATATGCCGGACGGCGATGCGATGCGCCCCGGCGATGTCGTGCGCTCCATGAAAGGTGACACGATCGAGATTAATAA
>JAESQI010000126.1 GCA_016765255.1 Robiginitomaculum sp.
ACGTGGACGTGACCGCGATGAAGACAATGAATTCATCGACAAACTCGTGCACATTAACCGTGTGGCTAAAACCGTAAAAGGTGGCCGCAATATGAGCTTTGCTGCTCTTGTGGTTGTTGGTGACGAAAAAGGTCGTGTTGGTTTTGGTAAGGGTAAAGCCCGCGAAGTGCCAGAAGCTATTCGCAAAGCAACTGAAGTTGCTAAGAAAAGCATGATCCGCGTACCGCTTCGTGAAGGCCGTACTTTGCATCATGATTGCAAAGGTCGCCACGGTGCAGGTAAAGTGATTTTGCGCGCTGCCCCTCCGGGAACGGGCGTGATTGCGGGTGGTCCAATGCGGGCTGTGCTCGAAACACTCGGCGTGCAAGACGTTGTGACAAAATCACAAGGCTCGTCCAATCCATATAACATGGTGCGGGCGACATTCGACGCGCTTAAACGTCAAGAAAGCCCACGCACGATTGCTGCCAAGCGCGGTAAAAAAGTTGGTGATCTCGTTGGACGTCGTAAAGACGGCGCTTCGGCTCCTGACGCTGTTGCCACAGAAGGGTAGATGAAAATGGCCGCTAAAAAAACATTGACTGTACGCCAAACGGGGAGTTCAACTCGCCGTCCTAAAGATCAGCACGCCACATTGGTAGGCCTTGGTCTGGGCCGTATTGGTAAGCAAAAAACATTAGAAGATACGCCGTCTGTGCGCGGGATGATCCGCAAAGTTGCACATATGGTCGCTGTAGAAGGAGAATAGCAACTGCTATTCGTAGGAGAAGATCATGCGTTTAAATGAGCTTAGTGATAATAAGGGCGCTACCAAAGCCCGCCTTCGGGTTGGTCGTGGTATCGGCTCTGGCAAAGGCAAGACGGCTGGACGTGGTGTTAAGGGGCAAAAGTCTCGCTCAGGTGTCGCCATTAACGGTTATGAAGGCGGTCAAATGCCGATTTATATGCGTCTGCCAAAGCGTGGATTTAACAAGCCTAACCGTAAAAAGTGGGCAGAACTTTCTATTCGCCGTCTTGGACAAGCCATTGAAGCGGGTGTTCTTGACCTTAAGAAAACTGTTGACGGAAAAGCCCTTGTTGCGGCTGGCGTAATCCGCCGCGAGCTAGACGGTGTCCGTCTTATTGGCGCGGGTAAAATTGCCGTTGCTGTGAATTTGACTATTTCTGGCGCAACAGATGGAGCAACAAAAATTATTGAAAAAGCCAAAGGCTCTGTCAGCATTCTCGAAGTTAAAGTGGCCCCACTACCTAAACGCGATGTGCCCGAGAAAAAAGTAGCTAAGGTCAGAACCATTTCAAAGAAGAATGCAAAAATAGCTGCGGCAAAAGCCGAAATCAAAAAAGAAGCGGCGCCAAAAGTTGAAGCTAAAAAAGCAGCGCCAAAAAAGGTAGCTCCAAAGAAAGCTGCTCCTAAAAAAGCTGCCGCAAAATCTGAAGCTGACGATTTAACAAAAATCAGTGGTATTGGCCCTGTTTTCGCTAAGCGTCTTGCAGAAGAAGGTATCACTACTTATCTGCAAGTAACGAAACTAACGGCGAAACGTATTGAAGAGCTTGATGAAAAACTGGACCTTAAAAACAACATCACTAATGATGACTGGCCAGCACAAGCAAAAACATTGATGGACGCCAAAAAATAGAATTACATAAGGCCTCATGATTGAGGTCTTATGCTTCGTTGAAAGGGTTAAGGACACGAAATGGCATCATCAACCGAACAATTTGCGCAGAATTTGAGTTTGGGTACATTTGGCAAAGCCAAAGAGCTACAAAAACGCTTGTTGTTCACATTGATGGTGTTGGTCATTTACCGGATTGGGACATTCATCCCCGTGCCTGGTGTGGACATGGAGGCCTATAGCCGAGTGTTTGCGACTGGCGGCGCTGGCGGCGGCGCTGATGGCGGTATGCTGTCGCGTATGAATATGTTTGCAGGTGGCGCGGTTGAACGGATGGCAATCTTTGCCCTCAATGTGATGCCTTATATTACCGCCTCTATCATCATGACATTAATGAAAGGCTTCATGCCGTCTCTAAAGGCTCTGGAAAAAGAGGGCGCGCAGGGCACTAAACAAATCAACCAATATACCCGTTATCTCACAGTATTTCTGGCGACGTTCCAAGCCTACGGTATTGCTAAATTGTTAGAAGCCCAAGGCTTTGTGATTAACCCAGGGCTATTTTTTCAAGCCACAGCCGTGATTTCACTGGTTGGCGGCACAATGTTCTTGATGTGGCTGGGTGAACAAGTCACGGCTCGCGGCATTGGTAATGGTGTGTCATTGATTATCTTGGCAGGGATCGTTGCCGAACTTCCAAAAGCCTTGTTCCAGACATTTAACTTAAATGAAGCTGGCTCCTTATCGGGTGGTTTGATGATGATGGTTTTGGTGATGTCCATCGGCTTGACCGTCCTAATTGTTTATGTAGAGCGGGCCCAGCGCCGCTTGCTCATTCAATATCCCAAACGTCAAGTGGCTGGCGGCAAAATGTTTGGCGGCGAAAACTCGTTCTTGCCCCTTAAATTAAATGCGGCTGGTGTGATCCCGCCAATTTTTGCCTCGTCCCTGCTCATCTTGCCTGCAACAGCAGGTGCTTTCTTTATCGAAAGTGGCCCGTCTTGGGTGCGCACCATGCTGACTTATATCGGCTATGGCCAACCCGTATATTTGATTTTATATACAGCCTTAATCATCTTCTTTTGTTTCTTCTATGTGCCATATGTTTTTAAACCTGAGGACACGGCTGATAATTTACGCCAGCACGGTGGGTTTTTACCGGGCATTCGACCGGGTAAACGGACGGAAGAATATCTGTCTTATGTGCTCAACCGGCTGACCTTTATCGGCGCGATTTATGTGGCCTTTGTTTGTGTGGTTCCAGAGTGGGTAATCTCTCAAAATACCAATATTCCGTCTAGTGTGGCGATGTTAATCGGCGGCATGTCTTTGTTGATTGTGGTGTCTGTAACCTTGGATACGGTTGCGCAAATTCAGTCTCATCTTGTGGCCCATCAATATGAGGGATTGATCAAAAAATCTCGCATGGGTAGACGTCGCAACGCGAAGAAAAATAGGTAGAGGGAAATGAATATTATAATATTTGGCCCCCCTGCTGCGGGCAAGGGCACACAGGCAAAATTGATCACAGCCGAGCGCGGGCTTTTACAGTTGTCCACGGGCGATATGTTGCGGGCTGCCCGCACATCTGGTTCAGAGCTTGGCAAAAAAGTTGCAGGCATTATGGATCGGGGTGATTTGGTGTCTGACGAGATCGTGATTGCGCTCATCGAAGAGCAGCTCGACAATAACAAAGATGCGCCCGGGTTCATTTTTGATGGTTTTCCGAGAACGGTTGAACAAGCGAAAGCTTTAGATAAAAGCTTATCCAGTCGCGATATGAGCGTTGACGCTGTTATCCGCCTCGCAGTTGATGATAAAGTTCTCATGGGGCGTATTAAAAAACGTTTTGCCGACGAAGGCCGTAAGGATGATAACCCTAAAAGCTTTAAGATTAGACTCGATAACTATAATAAACAAACGGCGCCTTTACTGCCCTTCTATGAGAACCGGAGATTGTTAAGTGAAGTCGATGGGCTTGCCGATATTGAGACGGTTGCGGCTTCGATTGCGGATGTATTAAATAAATTAGAAGTGAACGTTAGTAGTGAAACTCTGCCGTTCTGGAAGAGAATATTTGGCCTCTCCTAGAGGTGTGAATAATTGGTGTTTAGGGCAACTGGGAGGTTGACCTAAGCGCGGATAAGGATATAAATAGCCGCTTTCGCGGATTCTGTTAATAAGCGGGCTTCTTAATTGTGGAAGCAGGGCAGAATTTGCGAATTTGAAATTTTAAGGAGAGGCCTTGTGGCACGGATTGCAGGTGTAAATATACCAACAAATAAGCGCGTAGAAATCGCGTTGACATATATTCACGGAGTTGGCCCCGCCATTTCCAAGCAAATATGCGACACATTGGGGATCACCCGTGAGCGTCGTGTACAAGATTTGACAGACGCAGAAGTCTTGCAAATTCGCGAAGCCGTTACAGGCGGAGAGTTCTTGGTAGAGGGTGATCTTCGCCGCGAAGTTTCTATGAACATCAAACGCTTGATGGATATGGGTAATTATAGAGGCCTGCGTCATCGCCGTGGTCTGCCAGTGCGTGGCCAACGTACACATACAAATGCGCGTACGCGCAAAGGTCCAGCGAAAGCAATCGCTGGCAAGAAAAAATAGGGTAGGGCATTATGGCTAAAGAACCGGGTCGCGTCCGCCGCGCTGATCGCAAAAATATCACGTCTGGTATTGCGCACGTCAATTCAACATTTAATAATACTATGATTACTATTGCTGACATTCAAGGCAATACGATTGCTTGGTGTTCTGCAGGTGCGATGGGCTTTAAAGGCTCTCGTAAATCCACACCTTACGCTGCTCAAGTGGCAGCTGAGGAAGTGGCGCGCAAGGCACAAGAACACGGATTGCAAACATTGGAAGTCAATGTAAACGGCCCCGGTTCTGGTCGTGAAAGCGCCGTTCGGGCATTGCAGGCTGCTGGCTTGACGATCACAACTATTCGTGACGTAACGCCGATCCCACATAATGGTTGTCGCCCTCCAAAGCGTCGCCGCGTATAATAATTTCGGGCTACTCATATGTTGAGCCTAGCCGAAACCTTTAGATAAGAGGTCCAAAGTGATTGAAAAAATTGGCAAGAACTAATCCGTCCTATCAACCCTGAAGTTGAACCTGGCCGTGTGCCTGAGCGTCAAGCATCTGTGATTGCAGAACCGCTTGAGCGTGGTTTTGGTATGACAATTGGTAATGCGCTTCGTCGTGTATTATTGTCTTCACTACAAGGCGCGGCGGTTACGGCTGTACAAATTGATGGTGTCGTTCATGAATTCACATCCATTTCTGGTATTCGTGAAGACGTTACCAATATTGTTCTCAACCTAAAAGGCTTGGCAGTGCGTATGCACGCGGAAGGCCCAAAACGTTTACTCCTTAAAAAAACAGGCGCAGGCGTTGTAACAGGTGCTGATATTGAAGAAACGGCTGACGTTGAAATTCTAAACCCTGACCATGTGATTTGTACAATGGACGAAGGTGCGGATTTGCGTATGGAACTAACCGTATCAACGGGTAAAGGCTATGTAGCCGCCGCTGACAGTCGTCCTGAAGACGCGCCGATTGGTCTTATTTCTGTGGACGCGCTCTATAGTCCCGTGAAACGAGTTGCGTACCGGGTTGAAGATACTCGCGAAGGTCAAGTGCTCGATTTTGATAAACTGATTATCGACATTGAAACCAACGGCGCAGTGACACCAGAAGACGCTGTGGCCGTTGCTGCGCGGATTTTGCAAGATCAGTTCCAAGTGTTCGTTAATTTTGATGATCCAGAAGATGCGGGTCGCGGTGATGAGAAACCAGAACTTGATTTCAATCCTGCTCTGCTTCGTAAAGTAGACGAGCTTGAACTTTCTGTACGCTCTGCCAATTGTCTGAAAAATGACAATATCGTTTATATTGGTGACCTCATCCAAAAATCTGAAGCTGAAATGCTCCGTACACCAAACTTTGGCCGTAAATCTCTCAACGAGATCAAAGAAGTCTTGGCGGCTATGGGCTTACATCTTGGGATGGACGCGCCGAATTGGCCACCTGAAAATATCGAAGAACTTGCTAAAAAATATGACGATCAGTTTTAGTTAACTGAACAAAAGAAGGAATATCGCCATGCGCCACCGCATTGCCCACCGTAAACTGAATAAAACAGCTTCGCACCGCAAAGCTATGTTTGCCAATATGTCTGCCAGCTTGATTGAGCATGAGCAAATTGTCACCACCTTGCCAAAGGCCAAGGAATTGCGTCCATTTGTCGAAAAGTTGATTACTCTTGCTAAAAAAGGTGATCTTGGTTCACGCCGCATTGCCATAGCCCGCACACGCGATCAAGAAATGACTAGAAAATTATTTGAAGTGCTTGGCCCTCGGTATAAAGACCGCTCTGGCGGGTATTGCCGTGTGCTCAAAGCTGGCTATCGTTACGGGGATAATGCACCGATGGCTGTCATTGAATTTGTTGACCGCGACGTTGACGCTAAAGGCGCTGGTGACCGTGCCCGCGTTGCCGCTGCGGAAGCTGCTGAGGCGTAAACCACTTATTTGCGTCAATTTTGACCAAAATTCACCTGCATAAACCCGCTCCACTGGCGGGTTTTTTGCTATATAAGGGGTGGGTGTTTCATTATTGCACAATATG
>JAESQI010000127.1 GCA_016765255.1 Robiginitomaculum sp.
GGTAATGGTAATGCCGCGCTCTTGCTCTTGCTCCATCCAATCCATCGTCGCCGCCCCGTCATGGACTTCGGCAATTTTATGATTTTTACCTGTATAGTAAAGTATCCGCTCGGTGCATGTGGTTTTACCCGCATCAATATGCGCCATAATCCCGAAATTGCGGTAATCTTCTAATTTATATTCGCGTGCCATGATATTCTCTAATTCCTACCAGCGGTAATGGGCAAATGCACGGTTGGCCTCGGCCATCCGGTGCGTATCTTCGCGCTTTTTAACCGCACTACCACGATTGCTAGATGCATCCATCAATTCAGCCGCAAGGCGCTCACGCATTGTGTTTTCATTGCGGTTACGACTAGCCGTAACCAACCAACGAATTGCCAACGCCTGACGACGTTCAATCCGAACCTCAACAGGCACCTGATAAGTCGCACCACCAACACGGCGAGACCGAACTTCAACCGTTGGCTTAATGTTTTCAAGCGCGTCATGAAACATTGCAATCGGATCTGATTTAGCTTTGCTTTCAACAATATCAAGAGCCCCATAAACAATCTGCTCTGCGACAGATTTTTTACCATGCATCATGATAGCATTCATAAATTTAGAAAGCACCAGATCTCCAAATTTTGGATCGGGCAATATTTCTCTTTTCTCAGCGCGGTGACGACGTGACATTATATATAACCTCTATTTAGGACGCTTAGCGCCGTATTTGGAACGACGTTGACGACGATCTTTAACACCCTGCGTATCCAAAACACCACGAAGAACGTGATAACGAACACCTGGCAAATCTTTGACCCGACCACCGCGAATAAGCACAACACTATGCTCTTGCAGATTATGGCCTTCGCCTGGAATATAGCTCACAACTTCGAAACCATTGGTCAGGCGCACCTTTGCCACTTTCCGAAGGGCCGAGTTCGGCTTTTTCGGTGTGGTTGTGTAAACCCGTGTGCATACACCGCGTTTTTGCGGGCAAGCTTGCATAGCAGGAACTTTATTCCGTTTTGGTTTCGGTGTCCGGGGCTTCCGGATAAGTTGCTGTACTGTAGGCATAAACGCTTCTCTTAATCAACTTTACTTCAAATACAAACGCACAAAAAACCCTGTCCGCCTACGATAGAGGCCAACAAATTTCCTGCACACAAAGCCCTATCCCTCGAACATTCGAAAAACAAAGCGAAATCTCTTATATTCTCACCAGAAAAAGGGTCTCGGAACTTAAGGACCGACGGTCAATTCCCTAATGAGCGCGCAACATAGTTGGGGGAATCGAATACGTGAACAGGAGTCTTAGGGTTTTTACAGGTTTTTTCGCATTGTTTTTAGCCTTTAGGATAGGGGCTCCAAACGCCTTCAAAACTCACCACTATCCACATCTTTGATGAAATCAATTAGCCCTGCGAAGAAATTCTCCGTGTCATCATATTGAGACAGGTGCGAGCCGTTGGGGCAAAGGTGAAAACGACCATTTTGCACTTGGGTTGACATCCACTGCATATGCTTTGGATCCATGGTATCGTGGGTCGCCCCAATAATGAGGGTTGGTACGGTTATTTTCTTGAGATCAGCGCGCCGATCCCAATTACCCAAAATACCGCTGGCGCCGAGTTCGCTTGGCCCCTGCATGGGAATATAAATATCAGTATTAAGGTGGCCAAATGCCCGGTTAATCGCATCAGGCCAACGATCAGCAGATATCCGTAAAATGTGATATATATAATGATGCTCGATCAAAAGCTCCATATAGCGAGGATTGGCGTAATCTTTAGCAGCCTCATATGCCTTTAATTCCGCCAAAACCGTTGGATCCATTTTAGCCATCAAGACATTGGCAGCAAAATCGTTATATTCAGGAATACTAGCCATCATATTGGAAATAATCAGGCCTTTGAGATTGTCTTGATGGGCGAGTGCATATTCTATGGCGAGGATACCACCCCAAGACTGACCAAATAGGTAAAAATTATCTGGGCCCAACCCGAGCGCTTGGCGGACTTGTTCAACTTCGTCAACAAAGCGGGCCGTTTGCCACAATTCAGGTTCGTTGGGTTGATCTGAGAAATACGAACCCAATTGATCATAATAGTAAAATTCAATCCCCTCTTGCGGAAAATAATCGCCAAATATTTCGTAAATTTCGTGGGTCATGGCAGGCCCGCCGTGCAGGAGTAAGACTTTTATCTTTGGATTATCTCCTATCTTTTTCGTCCAAACCTTAAACTCCCCTTTGGACGTCGCGATAGAGATCATCCGCCCTTCGCCAACAACGGGGGCATCTTTCACTGCTGTTTGATTGTTCTGAGATTGAGCGTCCTTGTGCTTATTATCGGCTTGCCCCGAGCAGGCAATAAGCCCGAATAAAAGCCAAATACTTGCTATGAAAATCCGCATAATTTGCCCCTGTTAAATTTTTCCCGTGTTGAGTTTACGTCTAATCTTTTTAATCGTGCCAGAATAATTCAGACAAGGTTGACCATCAACGCTTAATATTCCGCGTATAAAGACGAGGGATCCGCCAGCCCTGAGAACTTCGCCCCGTGCCTCAACCAAATCCCCGACAACAGGCCCGCGCATAAATTCTGATGCAAAGGATACCGTGACGCCTGGCAGGCCTTGCATGTCCTTATGGGCGATGGCAAAGAGGGAAAAATCGGCGAATGTCATCATGCAACCTCCGTGAACCACCCCGCCTGCATTGAGGTGTTTAGTATCGGCGCGAAAGGCGCATTTTGGGCCTTGATCGTCCTCGGTGAAATAAAACGGGCCCGCGACGAAGTTTTCAAAAGCTTCATTCGTCCACGTTTTCCAACCTTTAAACTCGCCTTTCGTCTCGGTGGTCAGAGCCATATTTTAAACCCGTTCCAGAGCGATTGCCGTGGCCTCGCCGCCGCCAATACACAGGCTAGCAATGCCTTTAGTCGCGCCGCGTTTTTCCATAGCGGCAATCAAAGTTGCCATAATGCGGGCACCGCTTGCCCCAATCGGATGGCCAAGCACACACGCCCCACCGTTTACATTTACTTTGGCATGATCCAAATCCATGTCGCGCATAGCAATCATCGGCACAACGGCAAAGGCCTCGTTAATTTCCCAGAGATCCACTTCGTCTTTGTTCCACCCTGCTTTGTCCAAGCATTTATTCATAGCGTGAACTGGGGCCGTAGTGAAATAGGCGGGTTCGTGGGCGTGGGCCGCGTGGGCTTTTATTTCAGCGAGTATTTTCAAGCCTCGTTTCTTGGCTTCGGATTTTTTCATCAAGACAAGCGCCGCCGCCCCGTCATTGATCGAACTGGCATTGGCCGCCGTGACCGTGCCGTCTTTACTAAACACGGCGCGAAGATTTGGAATTTTTTCAGGCCGCGCATTTTTTGGGCCTGCGTCCAATTTAACCACTACATCCCCTTTACGGGTTTTGACAGTTACGGGGGTAATCTCGCGCTCAAAATCGCCGCTCTCGACGGCGCGGCGCGCCCGCGCAACCGACTCGATAGCGTAAGCATCTTGGGCCTCGCGGGTGAATTGATATTCTTCTGCAATCATATCGGCAAAATTTCCCATCGGCCCGCCAGCATAGGCATCAGTCAGGCCGTCATGCATCATGGTGTCAATAATTTGCCCATTGCCCATTCTATAACCACCCCGCGCTTTGGGCAAAACATAAGGCGCGTCTGTCATATTCTCCATACCGCCTGCCACGATAATATTGGCAGAGCCTGCTTTGATAGCGTCGTGAGCCATAATGGCGGCCTGCATGGCCGAGCCACACATTTTAT
Source organism: Robiginitomaculum sp. (assembly GCA_016765255.1). Taxonomy (GTDB): domain Bacteria; phylum Pseudomonadota; class Alphaproteobacteria; order Caulobacterales; family Maricaulaceae; genus Robiginitomaculum_A. Next base: position 3,783 of record JAESQI010000127.1, read on the forward strand.
TGATGGTCGTCGATTCACAGTTTAAGGAAAGTCCAGCTTTCAAAGCAGCTTGCCTGGCCGGCGCCTGCCCCTGCCCCGCAGGCAGAACACAGCCCATAAATATTTGTTCCACATCACCCGCGTCAATGCCGCTTTCGCTCAGCGCTCCGCCAATCGCCGCCGCGCCAAGCTCAGGCGCAGATACGCCGCTAAACTCCCCTTGAAACGCCGCCATAGGCGTACGCGCAAGTCCAACAATAACAACAGGATCAGATGACATGGGAATTTCCTTTGTGCCTAAATAACCCGCCTTTTATAGGCGGACAATTATAGAATTTCAATGGTGACTTTTGGGTATTTTTGCCATTCCACTCTCCCGCCCTTACCCAACATCCGCTCATACCGCCATAGGACGGTATCCCGTCAAAACTTGGTGCATAACTCCCAAGAGATTCCGCCTTCGCCAGAAAGAGCGGGTGTGGAGAGAGGGAGAACAGAGGTGTACAGCCAGTCCCGTAGAGGACATTCTCTAACTTAAAGTCGCAAGGGCGACTGCATCGTAATCTTCAAGTGCATCCAACTTACCATCTTTAACCTTACTGGCCCAATTTGGGTCTTGGAGGAGGGCGCGGCCTATGGCGATGAGGTCAAATTCGCCCTTATCCATACGCTCAACGAGGTCATCCAAAGGCGCGGCGGCGGAGCCTTGTCCAGCAAAGGCCCCGAAAAAATCGCTTGAAAGACCGATAGAGCCGACTGTAATGGTTGGCAGGCCTGTTATCTTTTTGGCCCAGCCCGCCAAGTTTAAGTCAGAGCCTTCAAATTCTGGCTCTTGGTAGCGTCTTTGCGAGCAATGCAAAATATCCACGCCTGCATCCACGAATACTTGTAAAAATGCCTCTAACTCTTGCGGTGTTTTTGCGAGCTTGGCCGCATAATCTTGCTGCTTCCACTGAGAAAAACGGAGTATAATCGGCATATCTGCGCCAGCCGCCCTGCGACATTCCGCGATAATTTCTGCGGCAAATTTTGCCCGTTCCACAAGACCGCCGCCGTATTTATCCTCGCGGGCATTCATCACCTCCCAAAAAAACTGATCGATGAGGTAACCATGCGCACCGTGAATTTCAACAGCGTCAAAACCGAGCTTTGCTGCCTCGCCCGCCGCCCGACCATAGGCCGCCACCATGTCCTCGACCTGTTTTGTACTGGGGGCTTGGCCAACCTGTTTTCCTGTATGAGTTAAGCTGGACGGGCTATCGCTCGGCGCGTCAGGGTAATGTCCGGTTCCCGGTTTACGCACCATGCCCATATGCCAGATTTGCGGCGCGATTTTTCCGCCCACTGAGTGAACCTGCTCGCAAACCTCACCCCAAGCTTTTAGCGGTTCGTCGCCGTGGAACAAAGGCATATTGGCATCATTGGCTGCGCCTTTACGGCCCACAAGTGTGCCCTCGGTGAGGATTAGACCGACATCAGCGGCGGCACGGCGTGTGTAATAGCCCGCCACATTATCGCCTGGCACACCATTGGGGGAAAAGCTTCTCGTCATAGGTGCCATTACAATACGGTTTGGCATTTCAAGGCCTCGGCAAGAAAACGGTTTGAAAAATGGATGGCTCATGTGTTTCGTCCTTTTGTGAAAACCGTTCATGGTTTCATAGCTTATATTTCATGGTCTATACATTAGCGTTATACAAATCTATGCAGATTTCATAATCCACGCACCGCCTAATACATGGGACGGGGTGTTGGCGGCGTAAAATACGCAGGCTTGACCAGGGGCGATGCTTTCCATTGGCGCGTCGAGATCAATGACGATTTCGTTGCCGACCAATTTGAATTTCGCTGCCACAGGCGGGCGCATGGAGCGGGTTTTAACCATAACAGATGTGCCGTCGAGATTTGCCCCGAACATATCTTCGCCGAGCCAATTGACCTCTTTTACAGAGATACGCGATTTTAGCAATTTCTTGCGGGGCCCGACAATCACCTGTTTTTTGCTCGCGTCCAAGCGTAAAACATAGAGCGGGTCTTGGCCTGAACCATCGGGGATACCAAGGCCGCGCCTCTGCCCGATTGTATAATGCATAATGCCTGCGTGTGTACCAAGCACTCTCCCGTCCACATGCAAGACCTCACCGGGGTCGGCAGCGTCTGGGCGAAGTTTTTTAATCACGTCGGTGTATTTACCCGTAGGGACAAAGCAAATGTCTTGACTATCGGGTTTCATTGCCACCGACAAACCGAGGTCTATCGCCATTTGTCGCGTGACAGATTTATCTTGCGCGCCCAAAGGAAAACGCAGAAAATCGAGCTGTTCTTGGGTAGTGGTGAACAGGAAATAGGATTGGTCTTTTGTCTCGTCAACGGCACGGTGCAGTTCCGCCCTGCCCTCGTTATCTATGCGGCGAACATAATGCCCCGTGGCCATACAGTCTGCGCCTAAATCTTTGGCGACTTGTAGCAAATCCCGAAATTTTACGGTCTGATTACAACGCACACATGGAATCGGCGTTGCGCCCATAAGATAGGTATCGGCAAAATCGTTCATCACCCCGTCATTAAACTGACTTTCGTAATCCAGCACATAATGGGGGAAGCCGTGAGTTTCGGCCACCCGCTTAGCATCGTATATATCTTGGCCCGCACAACAGGATTTAGACGATTTTACCGCCGCGCCGTGGTCATAAAGTTGCAAGGTAATGCCGATCACTTCATAGCCTTCTTGTGCGAGCATGGCGGCGCAAACAGAACTATCCACGCCGCCCGACATGGCTACAACGACACGAGTGTCTTTTGGGGCTTTGGGAAATCCTAATGAATTTAGGGTTTCAGTCACTGATTTTACGGTTTGCATGTACATAGTCTCCTAAATAGGGACGAAAACCCTATTCGTCGAGTGGGAATGTACAGTTTGTTTTGGTTAGGCGTTAAGGAATTGGAGGCAAAAAGAATCAATAGAATCAATTCACTAGAAAACTGGCAAGTTTTTGTTAACGATATATCTTTCCGTTAACCTTTGTAAACATTTGATTTAATTACGTTTTTTAGCATTCGTTAGGAGGTTTTTAACCCCCGAAGCCTATAACATGCGTTCAAATAATAAAAACAATATTGGGGTGAAGCGTGATTGAGGGTCGAATGAAAAGAGAAAATGTTGTGATTGGCCCTGAGGGCACTCCACTAACACTGTCAAATCTGCCAAAACCTGACACAGTACGTTGGGTTATTCGCCGTAAGGCCGAAGTTGTTGCCGCTGTGCGCGGCGGCTTGTTGACACTTGACGGAGCGTGCGAGCGTTATGGTTTGTCATCTGAAGAGTTTATGACATGGCAACGTTCCATTGAAGCACACGGTATTTCAGGTCTTCGCACAACACGCGTTCAACAATACCGCTAAATCAACTATTTTAGAGAAACATTATGCCTTCTTGAGGGCAATAAGTATTGCAGACAGGGCTTTGAGTGAGATTATTTTCATTAAACATATTGATTTCTTGACCTTTGCGTTCTTGGCCTTTGCGTTCTTGAATCAATAAATTTTTCATAATTATCAATCCGCTTTATTCCATAATTATCCACTCTATTAAACTCGTTTAATAGAGTGGATTGGTTCAAATTTGTGGAGTAAATTGTTTCAAATTTTCTATGTGAAACACTTATTAACCTTATACTTTCACCTTCTTTAACTATATGTATTTATTATCTTTTTTA
>JAESQI010000128.1 GCA_016765255.1 Robiginitomaculum sp.
AGTTCTTGGTCTTTATATTTACAAGCCTCGGAAAGCGCTTCATCGCAAAATGAGCAGAGTGCTTTGGGGTCAGGCTTGATGATTTTATCGTTTTGAATGCGAAAGCCTTTGTTTTTAAACCGTTTAAGCGTACGCGAAAATGTCTCGGGCGTCATATCAAGATAAGACGCAATTGTTGATTTGTCATAAGGCAGGGTAATTGCATTCGCCTTACCGCCATTTTGCTCTATTCCCAGCTTTAGCAAGAACCAGCCAACCCGTTCGGTCGCTGTTTTGAGGCGAGAATGTTCAATTTGTCGAATAAGCCCTTGCGAACGCATTGACAAACCACCGATCATATTAAGCGCCAAGTTTTTATTATCCGCAAGACTTTGTCGTATTATCGGGGCTGGTAGTGATAATAGTTTTGCATCTTGTACGACCTGCGCGCTGACCAATGTTGGTACATTCAAAAACACGGCAGCTTCCATGAGCGAATCGCCCGCAGATAACATTTGCAATACAGCCTCATCGCCCGCATCCGTACTTTTGTAGAGCTTGACCCAACCCTCTAAGATTAAATAATAACGCGATAAGGTTTCGCCCTGCATAAAGAGCAATTTACCTTTTTTGTAATTGCGTATATCGGCATGCTTTAACAGCTCATTTATATCCTGTTGACTAAGCTTAGAAAACACAGGCAATGTATGGATCAGCGGCATGTGCTGTTCTAGTTTTAGTGGAATTTCAGCTTTACTATTAACAGGGACAGATGGTAGCCCCCCTAGGCTTAAGCCCTGCACCAACTCCGTTTCAGCACTCCTCATCCTGTCAATTTTCCCTGTCAGAAGTTCAAACCATGTAATCGGGGATAAGGCCTCAAGGTCTTTAGTGCGGTTAACATCTTTCAGCTGGGCATGAATAGAATCCAAAACCTCCATCACATATCCACCTAAACTTGTTTCTACCTCATGCCTTTGTCGCTTTGTTGCTAACGACATAAACGCACGTTGATAGGCAGACTGCTCCTCGATTAAGGACAACATGCGTTCCGTAAATTCCCGATTTTTAAAAACTTTCGAGCAAAATCCATGTGATCCCCAAGCCCGTTCACGCCCTGTCCGCTCTTTCCATTGCAGAAAGTTGGAATACGCGCTTACTTTTTTAGGATTTACACCCTCTATTCCCAACGCAATTTCGATATTTATATCGAGCGTAGGATAGATGAATTTATAAGTATATGCGTTCACAGCAGTGGCAAATTCAATCTTGGCAAGCTGCACATCTTTGCGGTGGAGAATGAGCATCTCATTATTGTCAGCTACAAAATCTAATTTCTTTTCCCACATAGATATTTGCGTATCCGATGTATTGTCGGCCAAATCTTGTAAAACAGAAATCGCTTGATCCGTAATAACATATTGATCTCTGAGTTCATCACTAAAAATTTCTCCGTCACTATCAATATATAATGCCGTATAGCCGCGCTCGATTTGCAGTTGATGGGTGAGTTCTCCCAATGCGCTTAGCAGGCGAATGGGGAGTGGTAAAATTTTCTCGTCAAGACTCATGCCATATATTTATGACTAAAGTGCATAAACTGCCACTGGTTTTTTAAAAAAAATACTCATTTGATGCATATCAAACTGATTTATTGCAACCGTGTTAAAGGTCTCCTTGACCACTGAGGGTCAATACGTGTTTTTTTGAGAGCATTACGATGGAATTACAAAATAAAGCAACAAGCCTTTGGGGCGATTTTTTACGGGTCGATAAAGTACAAATAAGAACATTCCACGTCACGTGGTTTGCCTTCTTTTTGTGTTTCTTTGCTTGGTTTGGCATTGCGCCGCTCATGGCCGTAGTTCGCGAGGAACTTAGCCTGACCAAAGAGCAAGTCGGTTGGACGATTATCGGTGCAGTTTCCGCTACCGTTTTTGCAAGAATTGCCATTGGTTGGCTCTGTGACCGATTCGGGCCAAGGCTCACCTATACATGGCTTTTGGTGCTGGCATCCCTACCGGTTATGGGGATTGGGCTTGCCTATGATTTTAAAACGTTTTTGATTTTTAGAATTCTCATTGGTGTTATCGGTGGTTCCTTTGTAATTACCCAATACCACACCACCAATATGTTTGCGCCCAATGTAGTGGGAACTGCCAACGCCACGAGTGCTGGGTGGGGTAATCTTGGCGGCGGCGTTACACAATTTGCCATGCCGATGATTTTCTCGATTTTTGTGGTCGGATTTGGCGTTAACGAAGCCTTTGGCTGGCGTGCCTCCATGATGGTCGCGGGCGCGGTTATTATGCTCACGGGTATTGTATACTACATCTTTACCCAAGACGCACCCGACGGCAGTTACAAAGAGCTTCGGGCTCAAGGCAAAATGCCGCCCGCAGGGGAAACGTCTGGCAATTTCTTTGGGGCCCTAAAGGATTACCGAGTTTGGTTATTATTCTTTATCTACGCCGCCTGTTTCGGGATCGAACTGACCATTTTTGGTACGCTGGCTCTATACATGTTTGATTATTTTGGCCTTAATCTGGTCACAGCGGGTATGGTGGCGGCAAGCTTTGGTTTGATGAATTTATTTGCCCGTACTTTGGGCGGGGTTTTTGGCGATAACTTTGCCTCACTTTGGGGACTTAAAGGTCGGGCAACATGGCTTTTTATTACTCTCTTTATTGAAGGTTTGGCCCTGATGTTATTCTCGCAAATGAGCGTGCTCTTTCTTGCCATCCCGACCCTTTTATTCTTCTCTTTATTTACCCAAATGTCGGAAGGTGCTACGTTCTCGGTTGTTCCCTTTATCTCTAAAAAATCTTTGGGCGCGGTTGCTGGCATGGTTGGTGCTGGCGGTAATGTGGGCGCGGTATCTGCTGGTTTCTTGTTTAAAGGTGAAATGAGCTGGGATACATCCTACTTTATTTTGGGCGCGTTGGTCACAGCGGCATCTTTTCTGGCTCTGTTCATCCGCTTTACCAAAGCAGACGAAATCGAAGCTGAAGAACGCTTTGATACAGGCTTTACCCAGCATAGAAGAGACGCCGCGCGCAAGCACCTTGAAGTATTGGGTGTAAGTGCCGAAGAAATTGACAAGATCAAGGTTTACGGTTCCAAAGAGGCCCACGCTTTGAAACGACTTGATGATCTGGGTGTGGATTTGAGAGATACGAAATTCAAACTCGATTAAATATAGAGTAAATTCATATGAAAAGCGGGGGCTTCGGCCTCCGTTTTTTTATGCTTGAAATTTAGAAAGCTCCTGATTTTGACATAGGTCAAACACTCTCTCGCCTATTGCGTGCATGAAAGCCTAATGAATCAGTGCGCCGCAGTGCGCCAAAATAGCAGGGAGACATAGAAATGGCCAAAGACTTAGAAATTTGGGACCCGGAAGACGAGGCTCAATGGAACTCTACGGGCAAGGCAATCGCCAACCGTAATTTATGGATTTCAATCCCCGCATTGCTGTGTGGCTTTGCGGTTTGGCTCTATTGGGGCATCATCACGGTGCAAATGATAAATCTCGGCTACCCGTTCGAGAAATCACAATTGTTCACATTGGCCGCGATTGCGGGCCTAACGGGTGCGACGCTTCGTATTCCGTCTACCTTTTTTATTCGTATCGCAGGTGGTCGAAATACCATTTTCCTGACCACAGCTTTATTGATTTTACCAGCCATGGGGACGGGCTTCTTGCTACAAGACCCGAATACACCTCTCTGGAAATTCCAAATTATGGCGCTTTTATCTGGCCTTGGTGGCGGTAATTTCTCTTCCTCCATGTCCAATATTTCCTTCTTCTTTCCCAAGAAAGTTCAAGGATATTCACTAGGTATGAATGCTGGACTTGGCAATTTTGGTGTCACCACCATGCAAATGCTCATTCCTCTTGTCATGACAATTGGCATGTTTGGTGGCACATCTATGACGTTAAAATCCACTTCAGGTACACTGATTGGTAAAATCCCAGCAGGCACTGAAACCTTCTTGCACAATGCTGGGTTTATCTGGGTTGCAATCTTAATTCCAATCGTGCTGGCGGCTTGGTTTGGTATGAATAATATCAAAGCGGCGCATGTATCTCCTAATTTAAAATCTCCATTGCCTGCATTTGGTAAAATCCTGGGCA
>JAESQI010000129.1 GCA_016765255.1 Robiginitomaculum sp.
ACTATCACAGATAATTTCAGAGTCATTAAAAACGAAAAACATATGCTTATTCAGTGAATGGGGTATAGTTTAATAGAGTAAGGGTAGATTTTTTGATTATCCCGCATCGCCGCGCAACCGGGCCATTGCTTTCTCGGCCCCGAGTAGAGGTAATAATTTATCCATTTCTGGGCCGCGAGCCCGTCCTGTTAAGGCCATCCGCAAGGGTAAGAAAAGAGATTTTCCTTTTCGGCCTGAACTCGCTTTTAGCGCATTGATCCATTCTGACCATGTTTCAAGCGTCTACACATCTGGCAATACATCTGCCGCGCCCTTGCAAAATTCTGCATCTCCCACATCAATTTGTCCAGACATAGGCGCGTAAACCACTGTCGACCAGCCAGCAACATCGCCAAATGTATTTAAGTTACTGCGAACGACGTTCCAAAACTCTTCGCTTTCGGGAATTCCAAGCACTGACAATCTATCTTTCACATCTTTGAAAGGAAGCGAATGAAGCAAGCGCGCATTGAGATGTTCTAGTTCCTGTTCATCAAACCTTGCAGGGGCACGACCAATTTTACTAAACGCAAATTCGTTGGCAAGCACATCCATGCTAGGCCGCGCTTCAATGGCGTCCGAAGTCCCGATTTTACCGAGCAAGCTACAGATTGCCAATGGCTCTATGCCGCGCCCTCTTAATTGATCCATAGACAAAGAACCAAGACGCTTGGATAGCCCCTTCCCGTCTTTCCCAACCAATAATGGTGTATGGGCAAATGAGGGTAAATCCCCCCCACCCAGTTCATCCATAAGCGCTTCAAAGATTTCAATTTGCGCGCCTGAATTGGTAACATGATCTTCGCCGCGAATAATGTGGGTGATTTTCGTATCTATATCGTCGACCACACTTGGCAGTGTATAGAGATATGTTCCGTCGGCGCGAATGAGGACGGGATCAGAAATTGACCCCGTATCAATAGATTGTTCCCCACGCACCATATCGTTCCATTTAGCAGCATTGCCCGAAAGTTTGAAGCGCCAATGTGGCTTTCGCCCCTCATCTTCATAAGCTTTAATTTGCGCGTCTGTCAGGTTTAAACCGTCACGATTATAAATCGGCGGCTTACTTTGGGCCCGCAAAATTTTACGCTGTCGATCCAATTCTTCTGACGTTTCGTAACAGGCATAGAGCCGCCCACAGTTTTTCAAATAATCCGCAGCTTTGTCATAATGGTCAAACCGGTCTGATTGTTTGAAACTATCATCCCAATTCATACCGAGCCAGTTTAAGTCTTCCTTTATGCCGTCTTCATAGGCCTTCGTCGAGCGTGCAATATCTGTATCGTCAATCCGCAATACAAATTTTCCGTTTCGGCTACGAGCATATAGCCAGTTCACAAGGGCGGTACGCACATTGCCCACATGCAATTTTCCTGTTGGGGACGGCGCAAATCTAACAATAGGTGTCATGTGTTATCTTCTTCTTGATGAAATTTGTCTCTAAATTTATTGGTAAGTGGATATCGGCGGTCACGTCCAAAAGCTTGATTGCCGAGCTTTACGCCTGGCGGTGATTGATTACGTTTATATTCATTGATGTAAAGCAAATGTTGAATGCGAGACACAGTTTCGCGCTTATGTCCGCGCTTTACGAGGGTATCAACGGAGACTTCATTATCAACAAGCCCTCGCAATATGTCGTCGAGAATTTCGTAAGGCGGGAGGCTATCTTGATCCGTTTGGTCATCACGCAATTCCGCAGACGGTGGTTTTGTAATAATCCGTTTGGGAATAGGGGTTTGCGGCCCCAACACCCAATCAGGTTTGGTTTTATTTCTCCACTTCATCAGGGCAAAGACTTCGGTTTTATACAGGTCTTTTAGCGGATTGTATCCACCACACATATCCCCGTACAGCGTTGCGTAACCTACGGCCATTTCGGATTTATTACCAGTTGTGATCAGCATATGGCCAAATTTATTGGACAGGGCCATCAAGGTTACAGCCCGAATACGCGACTGTAAATTTTCTTCTGTTGTATCGCTTTTCAGGCCTTCAAAGCTTGGCGCGAGCATGCCTGTAAACGCGCCAACTGCATCTGATATTTGAATAATATCATATTGACACCCCAAAGCTTTCGCACAAGATTTAGCATCCTCAAGACTGTCATCAGACGTATATTTTGACGGCAACATCACGCACCAGACATTTTCTGCACCGAGCGCGTCCACAGCTATGCACGCCGTCATGGCGCTATCTATGCCGCCTGACATGCCAAGTACAATTTGCTTAAACCCGTTCTTGTGAATATAATCACCCAAGCCCACTGCCATGGCCCGCCAAGTGGCTTCATATCCTTTTACCTGTGGGGCCTGAATGGCAGAGGCACACTCCCAACCGGTTTTCGTTTTGTGCCATTCGGCAATATCAAAACTTTCCACAAAGGAAGGTAATGTTTGCACGTAGTCGCCAGAACTGCTCATAGAAAATGAGGAGCCGTCAAAGGCAAGTTCGTCTTGACCACCGACTTGATTTACATAAATCATGGGCAGTCCCGTATTTTCTATGCGCGCCCTTGCCACAGTTTCGCGTTGCCAATGGGCGTTACGCCGCCACGGCGAACCATTGGGCGATATCAAAATTTCAGCTCCGCGCTTGGCCAAATGCTCACACACCCCTTCGTGCCAAATATCTTCGCAGATCGGCAAACCAATTTTAATACCTTGATATATCACAGGCTCAGGCAGTGGCCCCGATTGAAACACTCTTTTTTCGTCAAATACGCCGTAATTTGGAAGATCATGTTTTAAACGAATATCGGAAACCTTGCCCTCTTGCATGAACAAAGCCGCACTATAAAGACGCCCCGCCTGTCCATCTTTTCCGTCCCCGTACCAAGGCGTGCTAAACACGATTGCTGGCCCGTTTATAGTGATTTTAGCAAATTCCTGCACCTGCGCCATACAGGCCCGTACCGCAGAAGGCTTTAACAATAAATCTTCCGCTGGGTAGCCAATGACGAACACTTCGGATAAAATGAAAATATCCGCATCAGCTTTGCGCGCCTGTTCATAGGCATGCACCGCCTTGTCCAAATTTGCAGCAATATCTCCGACGATAGGGTTTAATTGCGCCGATGCTATTTTTAGGACTTTCAACATAATTACGTTCTAAAGAGGGATTTGGCTTCCCGCAACAGACCATTACGTTTAAACAAAAGAAAACATCAGTTAAAACTATATCGGACACGACATGAAAACAGATACACCTATCTTGACACGCTTAAAGGACTACGCCGCTCCGAGCTATAAAATCAAAACAATAGATTTGGATTTTAATTTACATGCATCCAAAACACGGGTGAAGTCAAAAATGGTTATTTCCCGTTTGTCCCAAAACGCGACCGATTTTCACCTCGACGGCGAAGAGCTACACCTAATCTCAGTAAAACTTGACGGCAAACCCGTAGCGAAGAAAAACTTCAAAACAACGAAAACAGGTCTGACTCTCAAAAACTTACCCAACCATTTCACACTCGAAATTGAAAGTGAATGTAATCCGTCAACCAATTCCAGCCTGATGGGACTGTATATATCTGGTGGGCGGTTTTGCACGCAATGCGAGGCAGAAGGCTTTCGCAGGATTACATATTTCCCAGATAGACCCGATATGCTCTCCATTTTCAATGTTCGAATTGAAGCCGATAAGGAGAAATTTCCAACACTTCTGTCAAATGGGAATTGCACGGAGCAAGGTGATTTGAAGACGGGGCGGCATTACGCAATTTGGAATGACCCCTTTCCAAAACCCTGTTATCTGTTCGCACTTGTTGCGGGGAAATTTGATACGGTTAGTGATAGTTTCAAAACCATGAGCGGGCGGAATATTCCCCTTGATATTTATGTAGACCCGGGCGATGCCGCCCGCGCACTTTATGCCATGGACGCTCTAAAGCGATCTATGAAATGGGACGAAGACGCATTTGGGCGCGAATATGATCTTGACCGTTTTATGATTGTTGCCGTGCGGGACTTCAACTTTGGCGCTATGGAAAACAAGGGCTTGAATATATTTAATTCCTCCCTTCTTTTGGCTGATGAAGCCAGCGCGACCGATATGAATTTCGAACTGATTGAAAGTGTTATTGCCCATGAGTATTTTCATAACTGGACAGGCAATAGAATTACCTGCCGTGATTGGTTTCAACTGTGTCTCAAAGAAGGGTTTACCGTATTTAGAGATCAAGAATTTTCAGCCAGCCAGCGCGGCGCAGCACTCCAGCGCATCAAAGATGTAAAAGCCTTACGAGTAAGACAATTCCCCGAGGACGCAGGCCCGCTCGCCCATCCCGTCCGGCCAGCCAGTTATATGAAAATTGATAATTTTTACACAGCGACGATTTACGAAAAAGGTGCGGAGTTGATCCGCATGCTCAAAACATTGTTAGGTGACGCCGACTTTCGAAAAGGGTGCGACTATTATTTTGAAACACTCGACGGCACAGCCGCTACGATTGAACAATTTATCGCCTGCTTTGAACATGTGAGCGGTCAAAATTTATCTCAATTTATGCATTGGTATGAGCAAGCAGGTACGCCAAATATTACAATCAAAACAGATTATGATTCAGATGCAAAAACATTTGATATTGCCTTTACTCAAAATACGCGACCGACACCTGGCCAAGTTAAAAAGCCTCCATTCCTTATGCCAAATATTTTAGCGTTGATTGATAAAGACGGTCATAATTTCGGTGAGCAAACTCTCCAGATGAACCAAGAAACCATAAAGGTTCATTACGAAAATATTGACCATGAACCCTCAATATCCATGTTTCGAAAATTTTCTGCGCCTGTGAATATAGCCTTCCAACCTGACTTGCATCACCGCCTCAACCAAATGGAATTTGACACGGATTTGTTTAACCGTTGGGAGGCTGGGCAAAGCCTGGCACGGGACATTCTTGTAAACCTATCTCGTTCGCTGGAGTCTGGTAAAACACCCACTGATTTTACGGCCATGCATCAATATACAAAAACAATTGTAAAACTAATTGACGATAAAAATCTCGATATGGGCTTCAAAGCTTTAGTCATGGCGCAACCACTTGACGGATCAATCCTACAAGCCTGCGCTTCGCAAGGCCACGGCGTAGATCCACTTGCCGTCTATCAAGCTGGAAAAATCTTACGGCTTGCGATTGCGCAAACAGGTGCAAAAACTATAGAAGCTTTATATGTGCATGTTTCACACCCTCTTCCCTTTATACCAAATGCAACTGGCGCGGCCCGACGTTCACTGCGTAATATATGTTTGCGATATCTGATCCAAATAACTGACGTGAAGGCACAAAAATATGCACGGGATCAATTTGAAACCGCTACCAATATGACGGAAGAATATTCTGGATTATTGGCTCTCATTAAGCTCGGTGGCCCGACAGCAGAAACTGCTCTACAAACATTTTATGACAAATGGGAGCACACCCCCCTTGTGATTGACAAATGGTTTTCCGCATATGCTGGCTTAAGTGGGTTTAATGCACTTGAAAAAATATCTGCACTCACCAATAATCCTGCATATAAGGACGCAAACCCCAACCGAGTTCGCGCCCTTATAGGCGGGTTTGCAGCTACAAATCCCGAAACTTTCCACAATATTGATGGGTCTGGATATAAGTTTTTCGCTGACAATGTCCTCATGATGGATAAGGTCAATCCGCAATTAGCCGCTCGCCTTCTCGGCGTATTCAGTGTTTGGACGACACTAGACCTCCATAGACAAAGCCTGATCAAAGCACAACTTACCCGTATCCTTAAAAGCAAACCATCAGCGAATGTTTATGAAATCGCAACGAAATCTTTAGGAGCTTGATGTAGAATTTAGGTATGACAGACCTAAAAATAGTCCACGATATTGCAACTGAAAAAGGGTTTCGGGCCCACATTTCACAAAATCGCTTTACGATTATGCGCCAACCCGTCATCAGCGTATCCACAAATGCTGTCTTGCATGATGAATGGCTAGTCAGATTTGATAGTGACACAGGCTTAGAGCGCATTTTACGTCCTGCGGAAATTAGCGGGGCTATTTCTGAGCTGGATTTATCAATGCTGCGCCAAGCCGTAAAGCGGCTCAATGATCAACCGAAGCGGACGGCTATCGCGGTCAATCTTTCTGGAGCTAGTTTTTCAGACCCTGCATTTGAGCGGACATTATTCGCAACCCTTGCACATTTAAAAGCAAAGCCAGAAAAATTACTGTTTGAATTAACCGAAACCTGGAATTTAAAAGACCTTCAGCCCGCCATACGTATTTTGAATATATTGCGTGAACGCGGCCATAATTTGTGCCTTGATGATGTTGGCGCAGGGGCCGCGTCTTTGAGGTATTTGCGCGCTTTACCTGCTGATTGGCTCAAAATTGACGGTGAATTTGTCTCTGGTGCTGCCAGTAATGCCCAAGAACTTACTGTATTAAAAGCCGTTTTAGGCTTACGCAAAGGGTTGGGGGTTAAATTCATTGCAGAAGGTATCGAAACACAACGATTATTAGATTTTGCAAAAGATATAGGGTTCGATGCAGTACAAGGCTATATTTTGGGCGCACCAGAGCCAGAACACCCTGCATAAACAGCATCCTAGCTAATTTTAGTCGACATTGTTAACCTTCACCTCCTATTCTGTTAATGATTCGTTTAATAAGAGGTTTTTGTGCAAAATGGTAGGAATATGGGGCCAGGCAATATGATTGCACCGACTTCCCATGGTCGTCCTGTGCAGAATGGCCGAATGCCATACCCGCCCCGCACATTGCCGCCACCGCCCCTTAGGGCACAACAGCGACCAGCATCAACACCGCAGCAGCAAGGACAATATCGACCTCAACACAATAGTTTTCGAGTTTTAAATAGACCTCCCCCACTTCCCCAAACTCAGGACGATATGCCTGTCGGCGGAGAGTTTACGATGCCTGTCAATCCAGTTGGGACAGGTAATAATTATGTACAGACGGCGGCCGATAGGCAATCGGGGCGACTCATGCTACTGGCCTCACTCGCTTTTTTAATATTTTACATTTTGATTGTGTCATCAAAGCTGTTTAATGATCATAATACAAACAAAAGGCTAGACCTTACAGAACACAAAACTCATGTTACCCGTGTTTCCAATCAAATTTCGTCAACGATCAAATATATCGGCATCTGGATCAATAATGGCATTAGCGAAGGAAAAACGGCGAGCCAATCGGCTCGTATGATCGCATTGTCACCCATGGTCACAGATGTCGCCATCCTTAACGCTCAAAATAAAATTATTGCGCAATCAAGTGAGAGTGCAAATTTTTTAACACAAGTCTCTTTTAACAATTTGGCGAATGACGCTTTCAAAGTAACGTCCATCATTACGCCTAATGGACAAACCATTCCTGTACTCATCAAAAAGACTGGCAATTATTATTTAGTTGCTGCCTTGTCAAAAATGGCATTATTTGAGCCGAAAAATGTTCAAAGCTCCCCTGACAAACTTGCATTGATCGCCTCTTCTGGTCGGGTGATTTATGGTCAGGCTGAGTTGGGAAAAGTCGGGCCACTCGATTGGTTCAATTTAAGCGAGGCGGACTTTGAAAAAATTACAAATTCAAACTCCACCTTCTTCGCCAAAATAAATATTCACGGCATTAAGTACCGGCTCATTAGTGCACAAATCCCCAATTCCGACTTAAAATTCCTGGAAGCACGCCCCCGAACGGATACAACTGCTTTAACAGGGAGCCTCATTCTCTTTGCAACATTGTTCTTGGGAACCTGCTTCCTCGTGGGGATGTTGTTAAATTCGATAAATAAACAATTACGAGCAGCAAGGACTATTCACCGTCAAACGGAAATATCCCAACAACGCTATCAAGCCGCCATCGAGGGAGACAGGGGCGGCATTTGGGAACTCGACATTCCTGAAAACTCAGCTTATCTAAGCGCGTCTCTTGCTGGGCTTTTGGGTTTGCCACGACAAGAACATTATATGACGATTTCAGAATTTTTAAATTTATTTCACCCCAAAGAACGCGATAAATTTCTTTCTGTGGCACGGCGGGCGCACATTCAAGGCGAGTTTGAAATTGATGTGA
>JAESQI010000130.1 GCA_016765255.1 Robiginitomaculum sp.
AAGCCAGCTTAATGCCAAGCACGGATTGTTCGAGGTCGTGGACGGCATCTATCAGGTGCGCGGATTTGATCTCTCAAATATGACACTTATCAAGGGCGAGAACGGGTGGATTATCATTGATCCCTTAATTTCCAAAGAAACGGCCGCCGCAGCTTTGGCACTTGCTAATTTGCATTTAGGAGCGCGGCCCGTCAGCGCGATTATTTTCACACATTCTCATCTTGATCATTACGGCGGGGTGCGCGGTATTACCAGTGTTGAGGATGTAGCGAGCGGTCGTGTGCAAATCATTGCGCCCGAAGGCTTTACCCGCGAAACCGTATCGGAAAATATTTTGGCAGGCAATCAAATGGCGCGACGGGCTGGGTATATGTTTGGCGCTTTTTTACCCAAGGGGCCAAAGGGCCATATTGGCTCAGGCCTCGGGCAAGGTATTAGCCTTGGGCGCTCAGGCCTGATCCCGCCCACGCATCAAGTGACCCATACGGGCGAGACGTTAACTGTGGACGGCATCAAGATGGTTTTTCAGATGACACCGGGCGCGGAAGCCCCGCAAGAATTTATGTTCTATCTGCCCCAGTTTAAAGCTTTTTGCCAAGCCGAAGAGATTAACCGCACCCAGCATAATCTGCTGACACCACGCGGGGCGCAAATCCGCAATGGCTTGATTTGGAGCAAGCATATTGACGAAACTATCACTACATTTGGCGATCAAATTGACGTGTCATTTGGCTCGCACCATTGGCCGACATGGGGCAATGGGGCGGTGATAGATTTTTATGAAAAGCAGCGCGATACCTACCGCTATATTCATGATCAGACTTTGCGGTTGGCTAATCACGGCGGTACGATGGCGGAAATTGCCGAGCAGTTAAAACTACCGGATTCTCTAGCGAAAGAATTTTATAACCGAGGCTATTACGGCACGCTCAACTTTAACTCCAAAGCCCAATACCAATATTATTATGGTTGGTTTGACGGTAATCCTGCTCATCTTAATCCATTGCCAGCAGCCAAAGAGGCGACCGAGATGGTACGCTATATGGGCGGTGCCGAGGCACTACTCGAAAAAGCACGGCGCGATATAGAGCAAGGCGATTTACGTTTCGCCGCCACAGCGCTCAATTATCTGGTGTTTGCGCAGCCTGATCATAAACAAGCTGCCGAATTATTAGCCTCTGCTTACCGACGATTGGGTTACCGTTCTGAGAGCGGGCCGTGGCGAGATTTTTACCTAACCGGCGCGCAAGAACTGACCAAGCCGCTATTGAGTGGTCGTGAGGTGAATACATCTAACCCCGATATGATTGCCAATTTACCACTTGATTTATTTTTTGATTTGATGGCGGTGAGGGTTAACGGCCCCAAGGCGGAAGGGCTTGATCTCAAAATCAATTTTGCCTTTACGGATACGGGCGAACGGGCGGCACTGCATTTAAAAAACTCTGTGCTGAACACGCGCATGGACAGGCAATACGCTGATGCGAACGCAACGATTACTCTAAACCGTACTGACCTTAACAAAATCATGTTAAAGCAAGCAAGTTTTGAAACTCTCATGCTGAAACGCACAGTTACGGTGGATGGCAGTCTAACGGATTTGCAAACATTTATGGGGCTGCAAGACGATTTCGAATACTGGTTTAATATTGTCAAACCTTAAAGCCAAACTTTAGTCTTAGAGAGGTTTGAGGTTCCCGTCCAAGACCACTCCCCAAACCCTTATGGAGGGCCAGTCTTCGGCCTTGGTTTCAAGTGGGTTGGAACCAAGCACAGTAAAGTCAGCTTGTTTGCCAATTACGAGAGAGCCAATTTTGTCTTCAAGTCCAAGTGCCCAAGCTGCGTCCAGAGTGATAGCGCGCAAGGCTTGTTCGCGGGTCAGTTTTTCACTTGGTGTCGATATACCGCCTTCACGGGTTGAGCGCTGTATATGAACCGAGGCGGCAGTCAAGGGCGATGGCGGCGCGAGCGGTGCGTCTGAATGCATGGTGGTTGGCAGACCTGCCCGAATGCTTGAGGCGAGCGGGGTCATATATTTCACCCTCTCTCCAATCGCGGCCTCGTATGTCTTGCCCATATAATGTACATAATGAGAGGCGACGGAAACGCCTGCGCCGAGTTTTGCGGCCCGTGTTATTTGCGTGGGTGTGATCAAGCCCACATGTTCCAAAATCAGTCTTTGCCCATCTTGGATTCCGTCTTGTTGTACGGCCTCAAGGGCGTCAAGGCTGGCGTCTTGGGCGGCGTCGCCGTTGGAATGAATGTGAATGTCAAGTCCTGCTTGCCAATAGGGGCGCATGATACCGGTTAAAACATCTGGCCCCATGACCCAAAGTCCTTTATGTCCCTTGGATTGCCCGCCCGTATAGCCTGGGTCTTTGAGACGCATGGTTTGTGAATAAAAGGCAGCGTCCGTAAACAGTTTAATCTGCGGGAGGACACGCGGCCATGTGTCTATTGTGTCTGCAACCATTTTAGTGATCACGGGAATAGTCTCGCCTTTAAACGCGTGATCAAAAGCTCTATGTTCAGGCACAAGATAGACTTTGGTTTTGGCATCTTTTCCCAGCAGGGTTTTATAATACATATCTTCCAGTTTGAGGCCAAACAGGCCATAGCCCATTTCGGCCACAGTAGTGACACCGTTTTGGGCACACATATCTTCTAGCCCATTAAACCCGCGCTTAATATCAGGCGGGGATAAAAACAATGGCCCGACATTGGTCAAAAACCGAAACACGGCGTCTTCAAACACACGACCAGTTGGTTGACCATCGGCGCCTAATGGAACGCCTTCAAATTTATCGGCCCAGCTTGCGTCTACTTTAGCATATTCTAAAGCCTTGGAATTGAGATAAAAATCATGACCCGAATAATGCCAAATGATCAGGGTTCGATCTGTCGTAATTTTATCAAGGTCATGCTTATCAAGTTCCCCGTGTACCAGATTATGGAACCCATAAATCACCAATGGCTTTGTGCCAACATGCTCCGAATTGATCTCGGCAATGCGGGCTAGAAACGCTGCTCGGTCAGGGGTGAGCTCTATCCGAACCTGACGGCTAGTGAACTTCGTTTATTATGCCTCCAAAAATTAGGAATGAACACACAGGAGTCT
>JAESQI010000131.1 GCA_016765255.1 Robiginitomaculum sp.
CCCGTAACCGTCAAAACCAAGCGATTTTGCCCCTCAAAGGTAAAATCCTCAATGTGGAACGGGCCCGCTTTGACCGCATGCTATCCTCTCAAGAAATTGGCACCATGATAACGGCTCTGGGTACGGGCATTGGTCGTGATGATTTTAACATTGAAAAACTACGCTACCACAAAGTGGTGATTATGACCGACGCCGATGTAGACGGGGCCCATATCCGCACATTGCTCCTGACATTTTTCTACCGCCATATGCCAGAACTTATTGAGCGCGGTTATCTCTATATTGCCCAACCGCCTCTTTATAAGGTCGAACGGGGGAAATCGGTGCGTTATATTAAAGACCAAGAGGAACTGGATAGCTACCTCATTGAAATGGGCTGTAATGAAGCAAGCTTGACCCTTGGAAGCGGGGCTAAAATCATTGGCGAAGACTTAAAACGTGTGGGCCAAGAAGCGCTCGCAGCTCAAGTCCTCATTGACCGCCTTAAATCCAAAGCCCCCGACAATGTGATTGCTCAACTTGCCATCGCGGGTGCGCTCGGCGCGGAAGCTGGCGAGGTTGAAGCCAAAGATGCCGCCCTCCGCCTTGACCGCACAGCAGACGAAGGCGAAGACGGTTGGAGTGGTAATTTCGACGCGGACGGCGCCCTAATAATGGAGCGCGAAGTGCGCGGCGTCGTGGAGAGGGTGGTTCTACGCCCCGCCTTTAGAGACAGCGCAGACGCGAGGCGTCTCCACAAAATGGCGACGGCCTTAAAAGAAACGTACGGAGAGCCGGGTATGTTTAGGCGCGGCGATGAAGACGCGGTCGAAATTTACGGCCCGGCCCAACTCTTGGATATTATTTTTGCAGGCGGACGCAAAGGCTTTAAAATCCAGCGCTATAAAGGGCTCGGCGAAATGAACCCTGATCAGCTTTGGGAAACCACTCTCGACGTCAATGCCCGCACACTCTTACAAGTGCGAATAGAAGACGCTGGCGGAGCAGACGAGCTGTTTACCATGCTCATGGGCGACGTTGTCGAACCTCGCCGCAATTTCATCATCGCCAATGCACTTGACGCAGATGTGGATAGCTAGGCCTCGATACTGGTGACAGATACGTAGCCTTTATCATTTAGACAGGTTAAAAATTCAGGGTTTATATCATAGCCCATAAAGCTTTCAATATATGTTTTGCCAGCTTGTTTGGCGCAAATATTTAGATCCTTGATATCTGTGCGACCCTTTTTATTGACAAAGGCCAGTTTGCGCCCAGACATCGGTTCGCCCGCTAGCATTTCTATATCGTCCATTATTGGCAGAGTAATGGTGATTGGCTTTACTTTTTCCTTTTTCTTTGTCTCTACTTTTTTCTTGGTTTTGGGTTTTACCTGAGGGGTAGGAAGCAGGCTTACCTCTGGCAAGTCCGCAACTATAACAGGAATGGTATCTAGTTCACTTTCCTCAATTTCAAATATATCATTCTTGAGCCGAGGAAATACAGATAGGTATTCATATTGTAATAAAAGCCCACCACTAAAAACCCTATTTTCAGC
This sequence comes from Robiginitomaculum sp., assembly GCA_016765255.1. Lineage (GTDB taxonomy): Bacteria > Pseudomonadota > Alphaproteobacteria > Caulobacterales > Maricaulaceae > Robiginitomaculum_A. The sequence continues at coordinate 1,538 of JAESQI010000131.1, forward strand.
ATATGTTTTTATCTCTACAGCCTCAGGTATAATCGTTTCTGGAACTGAAGCGAAAAATTGTTCCTTTTGTTGTGGGGCAGGTCTAAGCAAAGATACGAATGCATTGCCTAATGATTGTGAACGCTGCCATAAACTACCGCTGTAATCTTGTAATTGGGCACAACCGCCCGCCCCTAACAAAGACAGAGACAAGGCAAAACCTATAAACATTTTCAAACCGCTTAGCGCCATGATCATCCTCACTTAAGTGATACATTCCAGCCTATGACAAGCAAGTATCATGCCAATACGGCGGGCAATTTTTGTCAAAAGTGGATAAAGACGGTCTATATAATGCCTTTTTTGCTTGGGGCACGCCGTGGGCTAGGCTAGGATAGGGATTGATTTGAGGAAAGAACATCTTTTGGGGAGACAGCAAATGGGCGCTAAAAATGCAAAGCCTGCAAAATCACGGTTTTCTATGATTTCCGATGCCGCCAATGTGTACGGCTTGCGCAGTTTTGATAATTACGCCCAAATTCGCTCACTCGCAGAACGGGTTCAAGAAGGCTTATGTGCCTATATGCAGCACGATAAAAAATGCGTGTTTTTAGTGCCTCCGCAAGGGCCGTTTACATCACAAAATTATGGGTCGGGGGCATTTTCCGTGTCTGGCAAAGGGTTTTTACCCCTTGAACCTATCAGCTTTGGTCTGGGGGTGCGGGTATCTGGAACTGGCGATTTTATGCGCATTGTCCTGCATTGTCGCATAGAAGGATCGCGCATTTTTATGCAGGTTGAGGAAAACAAAAGTTACGAATTCATTCTACCTGTAAGCGACGAGGATATTGATCTCTGCAAAGAAGGGTTGTTCCAGCATTTACTGCACTGGTTTACCGACCGTGTAGACCGCTATGATAATGGCCATTACGGCAATACCGATATTGGATTTGACATCCAACGCATTGATGAAGATTAGGAAATAGGGTTAAGTAAAATTCATGTCCGAAGCCGCGCATACCATCACCAATCTACTGCCGTTTAAAATCGCCCTCATCGGCGTTTTGGGCATCGGCACCCAATGGCTTGCTTGGAAGTTACAACGCCCCGCCATTGTGCTCATGGCCATAGCGGGTCTTGTTTTTGGCCCCCTCATGTCATGGATATATACATTGGGATTTGTGCAGGGCCAAGAGGGCTTAAGCGGTCTTGTTGACGCGTTTCGGCTAAACCCCAAGGAAGATTTTGGCGATTTATACCGGCCTATGGTTGGAATCGCCGTGGCCATTATTCTGTTTGAAGGTGGCTTGAACTTACGGTTTAAAGATTTACGCGATTCTAGTCACGCGGTTTTACGCATGGTGGTCGTGGCCGCTCCAATCGCAGCCGCCCTCGGCGCGGCGGCGGCCCATTATATTGTTGGCCTGCCGTGGGATATTTCTTTTATGGTTGGCGGACTATTTGTGGTGACGGGCCCAACGGTTATCCTCCCCTTGCTCAGGCAATCTCATCTTCCCGGCCGGCCAGCCTCCGTGCTTAAATGGGAAGCGATTGTCAATGATCCACTCGGTGCTCTGTTTGCCGTGGCAGGATACGAGTTTATTCGTTTTACCGCCATGGGAGAAAATATTCAATTTGCCATGGTCAAACTGGTGGCCGCCGCCTTGATTGGCGGATTGATCGGGGTTTTATCTGGGTGGGGGCTGGCATGGGCGTTTCGACGAGGCCATGTGCCCGAATATTTAAAGGCCCCCGTGGTATTAGTTTGGGTATTGGCGATTTATGTGCTGGCCAATGAAGTGGCGGAAGAAACGGGGCTTCTGGCCGTCACAGGACTCGGGATTGCTATGGCCAATTCAAAGTTTGCCGCCATGGTAGAAATGCGCCGCTTTAAAGAAAATATTGCCATACTCCTTGTGTCGGGTATCTTTGTTGTCCTGACCGCTACCCTTA
>JAESQI010000132.1 GCA_016765255.1 Robiginitomaculum sp.
AGAACCATTCGTCATTTTTCCATGCCGCCATTACGGACTCGGCCTTGGCTTGCTGTTCCTCGAACCGCTTGCGCCATCCATTCCCTGCACCGATAAACCCAGCCGCGTTCGGGTCAAGGCTTGGCCAAAATCCGCAATCGCGTTCATCTGGTTTGCCGATTGTATCGTCATGGGCAATTCTTGCCGTGACGGTATAATCGCCAATATCCACACATATGCTATCGCCAAGGCAGACATAGGACTGAAATTTTTCTGTGAAACTCATGCCACTCTCCGCATATCAAAACCTGCTTTGTCACAAAGCGTGATAAGTTTTACGGTGTCCTCGCCTGTGAGGTCGTCGCCTAAATGTCTGTAAATTGAACCTTGGCGCAAAGCTGAATTGCGCTTAACCACATGGCTCCATCGATACGGGCCATTTCCATCTTCACGGGGTTTGACTTGATAACGTGTCATGACTAATGCGCCCCGAAAATATGAATTTCATCAAAGGCGATTTCAATTGTGAATATATCGCCTGACATTTCCATATCGCGCCCCATTGCCGCGTAGTCGATATAATTGGCAAGATGGTTTGGAATTTCGCCGCCTGTGTCTTCGGTTAGGCTTTGCGCATAATCTTCTAGGCTCGTATGCTCGCCATAATAATTATCAAAGGCGGTTGTGGCATCGTCCAAATCACCGCCAAAATGCTCAAGCAATTTGCCGCCTAGCGTTTCGTGCTCTGTGATATATTCGGCCAAGTCAGCGATACGCTCAAAGCTATCCCATTCGGAGATTGGCGCGGATTCAAAACCCTCATAATCATGGATTGCCCATTCTTCCGCATCAGGCTCCGACGAGTTCGCAAGCATGGCTTTGACTTCGCTATGGATATGGTTTTCGCCAAGTGTCGCGTCTATCCACCTTCCATGTAATGAGCCGTTATTGTACGCGGCAAGACAGGCCACATAAATACGAATGGGGTTAGTTTCTAAAGGCTTAGATTTTTGTAAGGCCATCGGTTTGTCTCCAATGCCTGCCCAAAATGCACCTGCCAATCAGACGCAAAACAATTTCCCCCGCAGGGGGGCGGGGGTGGGCGGCAAGGAGGCCATCAGGCAGTGGGCATTAGGGGATGGTGCAAGGGTTTTGGTAGGACGGCATAGAAGAACTTAACCGATTTAACACCAAAGCCCTTGCAGCATCACCGCCCGCTGCCAGACTGGCCGTCCGCCCACTCCCGTCCCCCGAGGAGGGAATAAAACATGAAATGCCGACGCGCAGCGGCGCTTCGAGCAAGGCCGCGCCGCGCAGGCGTCAGGGATCAAAGCCCATTGGGTGGAGACAAGCGAAGCTCTCGCGAAGCGCAGGCTCCATTCACGCGAGCCCGGCGCGGCTTGCCGCGAGACACCCTAAAAAACAACCCAAACTGTTAAGTTTAGCGGTGCAAGGTGGGGAGAATACATTCAATTAAACCTTCGCACTAACCGCATATCATCAACTCTTGATTTTAGTATTGTGAGTTGAATGTCGGTATGTGGCTTATTATTGACGCTCTAAAACATTACGAACTTCATCAAGCCTTTTCTTGCGTCGACTACCATTCCGGATAACAATTCCGACATAGTCGGTGTATTATTGATGAGTCTAATCGACTAGCCTACCGTAAACAATCCCGCATTTGAATCGCCGCTCACATAAGCAGCTTTTGCGCGTTGCCGCTCATAAGAGGCAGCATTTTATTTAATCCGCCGCCAGCATTTTCTACTTTAGTGATTTTTTGTTCTAGGTTAGTATTTAAGCCTCGACACTGTAAATCCAGGCTTTTACCGATTATGGGGATTAAATGTAGGCGGTACTCCGGCCCACCTTTTAATGATATCGCGGACTTCTAGAAATCGCCGAAAGTAGATATTAGAAAAATATCTTTGTTGCGCCAATATTACTCTTTGGAATTCCTATTTACTGACAACTCAGCAAGAATATCCGTTTGAACTGGAGTCCAGCCAAGTTCATGCATTGCTTTGGCGCTACTCATTTGTTGGTCGAGCGCATAGCCCTTAGCCCAACTTCCTAGTTCCTTTAAAGCTTGCTGAACTGGCAGAGCATCAAGTTTGGATGGTTTATTGTAACATTTAGCAATAGCGCGGGCAATTATGCCAATTTCCATTGAAACAATACCGGCGCCGTTATAACTAGCTCCACGGTTGCCACACTCTATCATCAGGGCGTAAAGATGTGCCAAATCCATCCGATGCACGAGCGGCCATCGGACATTTTCACCACCGATAATTCGGATTTTTTCTCTAAGACGAGCATCTTCGATCCAAGGTTCAAACACGTCGCCGTCATGCCCATAAACCATTGCTGGGAAAATCACCATACCGCGAACTTTCGTGTTCTCGCGGACTTGTTGAGCTACTTCAATACTCCAAGCGAATGCGGGTAGCGGGTCATAGGGCGTGACTTCCGTCGCAATGTCGTCTCCAGTATTGCCGTAAGCCCAACAACCACTAGTGTATATTAGGGTCTTACTGCCTTCTGCCCGCGCGAGAGGTTTCAGCAATTCATTTACCAAATTCTGGTCGACTTGAGCCATGTCGTCTGACCAGGTAATTGCAGCATGTACAATAGCATCGAATTCGGAGACGTTAGTAAGCCATTCGCTCGGTGCTCGAATGTCTCCGCGGAGCGTCCTGAAGCGTTTAGCTTTCAAAATTGCTTCTGAATCTACAGAACGAGCTAAGCAGGTGACATGATGATTACGCTGTCTCAGTACTTCAGCAACCGCGCCGCCAACGGACCCCGTCCCGCCAAGTACCAAAATATTTTGATTCTCACGCATTGTTATTTTCTCGATTTCTTCTAGGTGTGAACTCCGTATTTTTAGTACAGGCGAACTTGATCTTGCAAAAGAACCTACTATATTTCAACGCCCGCTTTTGTAGTCAAAGCCGAGGACAAGAACATCCTACAAGGTATAGATATGTCGGGACTGGCGGGGCTTAACCAATGCACTCCATTCGTTTGGTATATTGATTTGATTTTGTTTTGTCGTCAAATTGATACGACATTGCTAACAGCGCGCTTTTTAATCTTTTTCCAATCACGTCTAAGCAATCCGAACAGAATAACATCATGAAATATGTTGTTTAATAATAAGGATTCACGGAGCAATCCTTCTTGAACAAAACCTAGTTTTTTGTAGATATGTTGAGCACGATTGTTGTGTGATAAAGTATCAAGCGAAACTCGATTAGCCTCTAAATCTTCGAATATGTATCGTAAAATTTCTTTGATAGCCGGTTGGCCAATACCTGCGTTTCTCGGTCCAATAATTATCCTTCCTAGTTCGATATTTTTGTCCAAGCTGTTAATGTCATTAAGGATGACAAATCCCACTGGTTTCCCCGCCAAAACAATCGTCAGATATTTTGTGCTAGAAGCAGATATTTGGATCCGATGCTGATTTGTATGGTCTCCACGTATAAAGCCTTCTTCACGGGCCGTCGACTCCAACTCCAGGATCCAAGAAATTTCTGATACCGATGTATTAATAAGAGATATTTTCATTTTCACCACTTCCATTTAACAAATGCCACTTTTTAGTACGACATCCGGTTAGCAACACCTCATGTTAGTTTATACTCAATCTTTATAGGAGCATACAAGCCCGCTAGAATTAAGTCCTGTACATACACGGAGCAACTTGGTCAAACATTAGGCCCACACACATCATTCATTCATTCAAGAATTTTATAATCACTGAATTTATCAGTTCTGGTTGTTCCTGCAAAGAATAGTGCGTCCCATTGGGAACAATAAAAAGCTGAGCGTCCGAGAGGGCATTATACAATGATAGAATATGCTCTAATCCCATATCTTCACGGTCGCCATTTATGACAAGTGTTTTGGCTTTAACTTTACCTAAATCAGAGACTAAGTAAGTTGGGCTTGTCGTCCACATCGCTGACATCTCTTTAAGCAATTCCCCAAAATCTGTAAGGTCATCTTGCCCTGTCATATAATGTTCAATGAAGATTCCGGGATAGGTTTCGGGACTGGTATTCCCGTCCCATTCATAGCTCATGATAAACTCGCGCGTTTCTTCAGGATAGGAATCAAAATGATAATTCGTGCCAAGCAATACCAATTTACCGACTAGATCCGGGCTGTTGATAGCCGTAGTTAGCCCTGTTACACCGCCGTCGCTTGAACCAACGATGGAAATGCGCCCATGCCCCAAGTGCTCTGCAAGAGCAACCACATCTTTTGACATTAATTCATAGGATATTTGTGCATTAGCACGACTACTTTGCCCTTGTTCTCGGCTATCGAGCGCAACAACAGTGAAGAGTTTTGAAAGTGCGGGAATTTGGTTTTTAAAA
>JAESQI010000133.1 GCA_016765255.1 Robiginitomaculum sp.
TACAGCTATGTAACTTCCTCTCCCATGGGGAGAGGATTGAGGTGAGGGGATACGGTGTTGAAACCGTGAGTCCCAATATAGAAACATCATTTCCCCTCACCGCGCTGTCGCGCACCTCTCCCCAAAGGAGAGGTTAAGCTAATGAACTCTATCCACAACGAAGGTCGCCAAATCAACCAATGCGGTTTTCCACGGCCCAGTTTTAAAGGGATGAAGAGCCTTAATAGCTCGCTGGGCATGCGTGCGAGCAGCTGTGAGGCTGGCTTCTAATGCATCCGTTTTTTGCAACAGCGTAATGGCATTTTGTAAATCTACATCGCGCTGATCATGATCGGTAATCACGCGTCGCCAAAAATCCACTGCGATTTCGTCTCGTGTTTCTATCGCGGTTTTATAGGCGTGAATAACGGGGAACGTCATTTTGCCTTCGTGGAAATCGTCGCCAATAGATTTGCCAAGTGACATTTCAAACCCGCCGTAATCAAGCGCGTCATCAATCAGTTGAAAAGCTATGCCAAGTTCTTGTCCATAGGTTTGCAATGCTTTGCGCTTTTTAGGGGAGGATTTGGCCAAGATTGCAGAAACTTCAGCGGCGGCAGCGAATAGGGCCGCAGTTTTTGCGCCGATGATTTCGAGATAGGTTTTTACACTCATTTCGACGTCACGTAGCGCCGCCAATTGCTGGACTTCACCTTCAGCGATGACGCTAGACGCGGTCGAGAGAATTTCAAGTGCGCCCATAGACACTGTTTCCACCATCAAATTAAAGGCGCGGGCAAAGAGAAAATCCCCAACCAAAATACTGGGTGCATTGCCCCAAATCAGATTAGCGGTTTTCTTGCCGCGTCGTTTGTCACTGATATCGACAACATCGTCATGCAAGAGGGTGGCCGAGTGAATAAATTCTACGGAGGCGGCAAGTTTATGATGCGCCTTGCCTTCGTATTCGCAAAGATGCGCGCTGGCAATCGTGAGGAGGGGTCGCAAGCGCTTACCGCCTGCGCCAACCAAATGTTCGGCCAGATCAGGGATCATGCCAACAGAGCTTTGCATGCGTTTGATAATGATGGCGTCGACTGCGCGCATATCTTCATTGGCAAGTGACAACAAATGGTCAATTGGCGATGTCGAGATCGTATCTTGTTTTTCTATAGCAGTCACATGATCTCATTTGATTTAAATATTGCTCGCAAAACGCGTCAAAGCAGTTTACTCTATTAGACTATGATTGCTATCATTAAAACCAATAATCCTGTGACTTTGAACTTTGCAGGAGCTGTGTTGAAAAGCGCCGATATCGCATATTTTATTGCCGATACCCATGCCAGCATACTTGATGGCTCTATCGGTGCAATTCCGCGCCGCGTTTTGGTGCTAGAAGATGATGAAATGGATGCTCGTGCGGCGCTGTCGGGTGCTGGGTTGGAAAAAGAACTTTGGACACAATAGACGTTAAATATTTTGGCGGAATGGTCACGGTCTACCAACCCAAACAAGGCTATAAAGCGGGAACAGATGCTGTTTTATTGGCGGCGAGCCTGACAGGAAAATCGGGCGAACAATTTCTGGAGCTTGGTGTCGGCAGCGGGATTGTCACTCTGCTGGCCGCTCATCATAACTCGGATTGCTGTTTCACGGGACTTGAACGAAGCGCCGATATGCTCGCTCTGTCTCGGAGGAATGCTGAGATGTTCGCAAATATTGATATAGTTGAAGGCTCCATTCGGGCCTTACCTAAAGACTGGCATTTGAAATTTGATCAGGTTTTCACCAACCCGCCCTATTTTGACAATCGGGCATCGTTACGCATGTCAAAATCTAAAGAGCCGTCATTCGTCAATAAAAAATCACTCACAATTGAGGATTGGATTGGCGCGATGCTGTTAATGCTAAAACCGAGAGGCATCGGGACATTGATTTACCGTGCCGACGGGTTGGAAAAGGTGCTGGCGGCTTTGGCAGGTAAAGCAGGTCAGTTAAAAATATTACCTATTCACTCATTTAAAGATCAACCAGCAAAGCGCGTGCTGATTCAGTTTCGAAAAAGCGTTAAGAGTGAAACAACGCTTTTGCCTGCTTTGGTTTTGCATGAAAGGGGCGGCGCAGAGAAGTATTCAAAATGTGCGATGAAAATCATTCTAGGCCAAAGTAAAATTAAGCTGTAATGCGCGATTCCCCGCTTGATTTTATGTGCACCAGTTCATAGTTTCCCCTCATATGTTCTTAGTTCGGTAAAGCGATTCTCATGGCCAAGCAGCCGCTTTCATTTCAGGATTTAATCCTTACCCTCCAAACTTATTGGAGCGAGCAGGGCTGTGCGATTTTGCAGCCCTACGACATGGAGGTGGGCGCGGGCACATTGCACCCCGCAACTGTGCTTCGTTCCCTTGGGCCAAAGCCGTGGAAGGCAGCTTATGTGCAACCTTGTCGACGCCCTGCTGATGGGCGGTACGGAAAAAACCCGAACCGTTTACAACATTATTACCAATTCCAAGTCATTCTAAAACCCAACCCGCCCAATATTCAGGATTTATATCTCGGCTCCCTTGAGGCCATTGGTATTGATATGGATTTGCACGATATTCGCTTTGTCGAAGACGATTGGGAAAACCCGACGGTGGGCGCGTGGGGGCTCGGTTGGGAAGTGTGGTGCGACGGTATGGAGGTTAGTCAGTTCACTTATTTCCAACAAGTCGGCGGCCTTGATGTGGACATGGTATCGGGCGAACTTACCTACGGTCTTGAACGCCTCGCCATGTATGTGCAAGGCGTTGAGAGTGTTTACGATCTGGCCTATAATAATGCCAAAGGGAAAGATGCTGTTTCTTACTACGATGTGTTCCACCAAAACGAAGTTGAACACTCTGAGTTTAATTTTGAACACGCAGATGTGAAGCGTTTGCAAAGCTGGTTTGAAGGGGCGGAAGAACAATGCAAATCCTTGCTCGCTCTCAACCCACCGCTCCCGCTCCCCGCCTATGACCACGCCCTAAAAGCCGGGCACTGCTTTAACCTTCTCGATGCTAGAGGTGTTGTTTCCCCCACACAAAGACAAGACTTCATCAAGCGAGTACGTGACCTCTCCAAAGGCTGCGCAGAGGCTTGGGTCGCGGGCGAAAAATCAAGAGCGGAGTCGTAAGTAATGGCTGAGCTTCTTTTTGAAATATTGTGTGAAGAAATTCCGGCGCGGATGCAGGAAAAAGCGGGTACGGATTTGGGGCGTATGGTGGCAGACGCTTTGAAAAAAGCGGGACTTACTGTTGCTGACTTGCAAATTTTTACGGGGCCAAGGCGATTGGTGTTGGTGGTCGATGTGCCGCTTCGTTCGCCTGATATATCCGAAGAACGCAAGGGGCCGCGCACATCTGCGCCCGAGCAAGCCTTGGCAGGGTTTATGCGCGGGGCGGGCCTGACCGATATTAGTCAAGCGGAAATTCGCAGCGATAAAAAAGGCGAATATTATGTCGCCATGCTGGAAACCAAGGGTAGGGACGCGAGCGATATTATTGCGGAAGTATTGCCAGAAACTATGGCGAAATTCCCGTGGCCGAAATCTATGAAGTCTGGCACAACCAGTTTTCGCTGGGTGCGGCCTTTGCAATCGCTTCTATGTTTGTTGGGCGGAAAAGTGGTTCCCTTTAGCGTCAATGGATTTGAGACAGGCGACGCAAGCACTGGCCACAGGCGTATGGGCGGCGGCGGTGTTCGCGTAAAAAACTTCGCCGATTATAAACAAAAACTTGAAGGCAATGGCCATGTGATTTTGTCTGCCCAAGACCGTAAAGATATCATTTTAAAGGGCGCGAAAGCCGCCTGTGCTAAGGCAGGGTTGGAATTGGTCGAAGACGAAGGATTGCTGTCTGAAGTGGCGGGCTTGGTCGAATGGCCCGTGGTTATCTTGGGCGATATGGAGCCGAGTTTTCTGGAGCTGCCCAGCGAAGTGATAAAATTATCCATGCGCACCCACCAAAAATATTTCGTCGTCCGCGATCCAAAAACAGGTAAACTGGCACCAAATTTTATTGTGGTCGCCAATCAAGTTGCACCTGACGGTGGCAAGGAAATTGCAAAGGGCAATAGCCGCGTTCTCTCCGCTCGTTTGGCCGATGCGCAATTCTTCCAAAGCGAGGACGCCAAAACAAAACTCATTGATAATTACGATAAATTAGACGGTGTCATCTTCCACAAAAAACTTGGCAGTATAAAAGATAAATCAGAACGTGTGGCCGCACTAGCAAGAGAGCTTGCACCCAAAGTAGGCGCTGACCCTGATAAGGCCGAAAAGGCTGCAAAACTCGCCAAGTGCGACCTCGTAACAAATATGGTGGTGGAATTTACCTCCCTGCAAGGCCAAATCGGACGGTTGATGTATGAAAGTGAAGGCGGCGATAAAGACATCGCAATCGCCATAGAAGACCATTACAAGCCCCAAGGCCCGAGTGACGCCGTACTAACAAACCCAGTCGCCA
>JAESQI010000134.1 GCA_016765255.1 Robiginitomaculum sp.
GGCTTAAAACTCGTAAAGCTGTGGCCCCTGCTCTGCCGATTGTCGACGCCCTTAAAACACTGGACGGAGAGGCGGTTGACCGTGAAAAAATTGTTCGTGTCCAAACCCCTCAAGGCTTTCATTACCAAGATATATTGCGTGCCTACCTGAGCATAGAGGTCACGGACAGTTACGCTGACGATATAGAGCTTGCAAAACACAATGGCATTTGCGTAAAAATGTGCCAAGGTGACGAGACCAATATCAAGCTAACCTATGAACAGGATTTTATGCAAAATATGCCGATGATCAATATTTCAGGCAGCGGTTTTGATGTCCACAGAATTTGTGCGGGGAAAACTCTCTTTCTGTGCGGCGTGGAAATTGAAGCTGGGTTTTCGCTCAAAGGTCATAGCGACGCTGATGTCGCTCTTCACGCACTCACCGATGCTCTTCTAGGCGCTATCGCCGAAGGAGATATTGGTGATCATTTCCCGCCTACAAATCCCAAATGGAAAGGTGTACGCTCGGATGTATTCCTCTCCCATGCCGCTACATTATTAAGTGCAAAAAACGGGATACTTGATCATGTAGACATCACCATAATTTGCGAGCAGCCTAAAATATCGCCTCATAAGCTCGCAATGCGAAAACATATTGCCAAACTCTTAGACCTCCCTTTGGAACGGGTGAGTGTTAAAGCCACGACTACTGAAGGACTAGGATATACGGGGCGCGGCGAAGGGATTTCCGCAACGGCGCAAGTGAACATCAGGATTCCCAATGCCTGATAGTTTAGAACAAAAAGCCAGAAAGCTAGTCAAAACCGCCTCTGAGCGAGGTATTACAATCGGGTGTGCCGAAAGCTGTACTGGTGGTTGGATTGGAAAATGCCTAACAGACGTCGCTGGCTCGTCAAGCGTATTTATGGGTTCACTCGTCACCTATTCAAATCAGTCCAAATTAGATATTCTCGGCATTCCGCCAGAAATATTGGAATTTTACGGGGCGGTGAGCGAACCTGTGGCCACGGCAATGGCCCTGCAAGCTCGTGATCTCTTGCATGTAGATATTGCTATATCAGTTACGGGCATTGCTGGCCCAGACGGCGGCACGGCTGACAAGCCCATTGGCACGGTCTGTTTTGGCCTTGTCAAAAAAGGGGAGAAGCCTTCCAGCTTCACCAAACAATTTGGTAATTTCGACCGTGAAGAGATACGCCGCATGACAGTCGAGACCGCTTTGGATTTATTCCAAAAATCACTTCTTATTTAGCACAAAACACTCCACCTCAAACATCGTCATGCCCGCCCTTGTGGTGGGTATCCACGGTTCGAACGGCTTCCTGTTTCAACATGGATACCCGCCACAGGGGCGGCATGACGGGGGGGATGAATGAGAGAGTGAAAAAAGCGGTGCCGTATTAGACGCTTGCAATTTTGGGTTTATTTTAGTCTTTGTCAACAATAGGGCAAACCTCCAGTGCCCTATTTTCAAATGCATTCATAATATAATTGGCGGCTTTATCAAATTTTTGCTTGATGAGGAATTCGAATGGTAGGGCTTTTAATTGTACGTTCAGGGTAAAATCAATCAAGGTGGTGCTATCTTCCTGCGGGATAAACTTCCAATTATTTTCCAATTTTTTCACTGCCCCCCCGTGGCCGGCACGTTTGATACTGAGTGTTTTTGCCTCTCTATCCACAAGTACTTCAGACCTAAACTGTTCGGATATCAGCTTATACTTAATCCCCACATCGGCGGTAAATTTTTCACTCTTTCCTGAAATTTTTTCGCGGCTAAGGATGCGCACAGCAGGAATAAGGTGGATAAATTCTGGGTATTTCTCCACATCGGCTACCATGGTCAAAAGGTCATCGGCAGAGTGGGGCATATGCCTTTGGAGATGAATTTTTGCCATTAGAAATTACCTGTTATTTTGTTGCAATTTTTTTTGACGTGCATTTCGCAATTGTGCAAAATCAGAATCCGCATGATAACTAGAACGGGTTAGCGGTGTGGCCGAGACCATTAAAAATCCTTTAGCGCGAGCAATGGTCGCATATGCTTTAAACTCGTCAGGGGTGACAAACCTCTCGACCGCTGCATGTTTACGGGTCGGTTGCAGATATTGGCCAATGGTCAGAAAATCTATGCCCGCAATCCGCATATCGTCCATGACTTGCATCACTTCTTGCTTGCTTTCGCCTAACCCCACCATCAGGCCAGATTTTGTAAATTGGGACGGGTCGCGCTCTTTGACCCGTTCGAGCAATCGCAAGGAATGATAATAGCGGGCCCCGGGTCTAATGCTCAAATACAAACGCGGCACGGTTTCGAGGTTGTGGTTAAATACATCAGGCTTGGCATCAATTACCATTTCCGCTGCCCCTGTTTTACGCAGAAAATCAGGCGTAAGAATTTCAATGGTCGTTGCAGGAGATTTTTTTCGTATCTCTTTGATAACATTAACGAAATGCATGGCTCCGCCGTCGCTCAAATCGTCTCGGTCAACGGACGTAATCACCACATGCTTGAGACCCATTTCCACGACGGCGTCCGCAACGTGTCCGACCTCTTCTTGATTAACAGGGGCAGGAAGGCCCGTTTTGATATTACAAAAAGCGCAAGCCCGTGTGCAAGTATCGCCTAATATCATGAAGGTGGCGTGGGCTTTTTCCCAACACTCGCCTATATTGGGACAGGCCGCCTCTTGGCATACGGTTACAAGACCTTTATCTCGGACAATTTTGCTAGTCCGCGCGAATCCTTTCGAAGTCGGCGCTTTCACACGTATCCACGCAGGTTTTCGCAGAATTTTCGTGTCAGGCTTATGGGCCTTTTCAGGGTGGCGCGGACGGGCGTACTTATCAATTAAAACAGTCATAATAGCTAATTATGCGCATCAGAGCGGCAAAACAAGAGCGAAAAACTGTTTTTAGTACAAAACTTGCTTAATCTTTTTAGGTTATGAAGGAGTTTCATAATTTTGGGGACGAAATGTTAAAAGCTGTAACAATTAAAGACGGACACGCCAATTTTTTTACGCCCCTGCGCTTCATATTTGCTTATATGGTACTAATTGGTCATTCATTTGTAGTCATTGGTGGTACAGACACCTCCGAGCCTCATATTTTCTTCCATTTCACCTTTAGTTACCTAGCTGTAAATTTGTTTTTCATAGCGTCAGGTTTTTTGGTCACCGGTTCCATGTTATACCGAAAAGACGCGGCAAGCTTTGTTTCTGCCCGGATTTTGCGGATTTACCCAGGTTTAATCGCCCATGTAATTCTCATGATCGTGGTTTTTGGTGCTATGACGACCAGCTTGCCGCTTTGGGAGTATTTCACCCATACAGATACTTTAAAACAACCCTTTATTGTTCTACCATTCCTCGAATCCAGCATGCATTTGCCTGGTATTTTAGAAAATAATTCTGAACACCAAGCCTCAGCGGCCCTATGGACACTCCGCTATGAACTTCTCGCCTATGTCGGCACATTAGTCGCCTTTTTCCTCGGTCTGCTAAAACACAGATGGATGCTCTTTGCTCAATTTGCCGTCTTTGCCATCGCCTTCCCCCTCACCCATGTTCTCGGTATTTATGATGACTTGCCCGCGACCATTCAGAGCTTGCTTCGGTTTGGAGTGTGTTATGGACTGGGCGCGGCGATTTATGGATATAGAGATAAAATAAAACTCCACCTCGCCCTCATCCCCATTTTATTCGGGTTCTCGGCTCTCATCCATAATTCAGTGATGTTCGAGATCAGTGTTATGATCAGTCTTGGTTATATGTTATTTTGGATGGCTTATGTGAACATTCCCAAACTCAATTTTCTACAAAAAATGAACGATGTATCTTACGGGCTCTACATTTATCATTGGGCCGTTATTCAAGGCATTTTTCATTTCTTACCAGATGTAAATGTCTGGCAATTGATTGCCATTGGCTCACCTATAGCCGTTTCACTCGCCTATCTTTCGTGGATATTTGTGGAAAAGCCAGCTTTGGCGTTAAAACCAAAATTTACCAATATGCTTAAACGGCAAAAGACACCCCCTTTAAATGTGTAGGACTTTCCCGTAAGCATCCAAAACCGCTTCGTGCATCATTTCTGATAGTGTTGGGTGAGGGAATACCGTTTCCATAAGTTCTGCCTCGGTTGTCTCAAGTGTCCGCGCAATAACATAGCCCTGAATAAGTTCTGTGACCTCCGCACCGATCATATGAGCGCCCAGTAATTCGCCCGTCTTGTCATCAAATATAGTTTTAATCTGCCCTTCCGCCTCACCCAGCGCAATCGCTTTGCCATTGCCCATAAATGGAAACCGCCCAATACGCGTTATATAGCCTGCGTCTTTGGCTTGCTGTTCCGTATACCCAACACTTGCAATTTGCGGATGGCA
>JAESQI010000135.1 GCA_016765255.1 Robiginitomaculum sp.
CTCATCTTTTAGTGGACAATCAACTATAGGAACGTCGATTACAATCATTGACTTAGATGTTGATGTCAGCTTCCCAGGAATTCCACCATTAGCTGCTTTAGGTGTAATCGAAGAATGCATAGAATACGTAAACCCGCTCTACGCGACTATAAACAATAACTTAACATCCTTTTTGTGTGAAGTGCCCAGCTTAGTAGTTGGAGGTGAAGATGCATATCAGCCTGTAATAACAACCGCATTTATACGGCATTAAAACTACGCGGGCAAAAGCTTGTATAACCATGTATTTTACGCATAACCCCCAAATACCCTACGTAATATCTCTGATGTGCGTTTGGCGGGGTCGCGACGGATGGCGGCTTCCTCTTTGGCGACGTAGTGAAAGACGCCGCCGAGCCCGTACCCAACGCCGTGAGCAATCAAATCTGTACGGGCATTGGCCCCAAGGCTTGGCGCGAACGGAATATTGCGCAGTGTATTACTGGCTTGATCTAGGAGACGTAACGCCCCTGTTCCTGCCAAAGCATTTTCCATAATCGGGGTAAATAGAGCCGTAAGGCGCGGCGTGGTTTTATTTTGGAGATAGGTTGTCGCTGCATTTTCAGGGCCCCGCACGACCGCGACGGCATCTGAAATACTTAAGCCTGAAATCGCGTCAAAAAATATATCTTTAGCCACAGGGGCGGCTTTTTCAGCGCCCGCATTTAGCTGCGCCTCAAGCTGGTTTAATATCCCGCCAGCACCGATATTGTTCATAACCGATTGCACATCGCCCAAAGCACTGGGCAAGGGGATATGAATTTGCCCATCGTTAAAAAACCCACCCTCGCGTCCGACAATACCAAGGGCTGATAATATACCGTTACTAAGGGCTGCTCGTATTCCCTGAGCGGCGTCTGCTTGGCTTAATATGCCATGACCTAAAATTCCGCCGAGTATAGAGGGATCAATGCTCTCGCAAGCGGCAAAAGCTGGAATAGACCCAAGCCCTAACAAGGTCGTTCTGCGTGTCATATTTGCGGAAGATTTCGACATATAATTTCCTTTTCTAATCTCTATTTGCTATTCTACCCCGAGAACTCTGAGGCGAATGAGGGCGGGAGCATAGCCGCTCTTGGCCGCTCTTTGCAGCCATTTTACCGCTGTGCCTTCAGATTTTTCTACGCCCTTACCATCGTAATAAAGTTGGCCCATTTGGTACATAGATGCAGCGTCGCCAAGACTTGCCGCCTTTTCGTACCAATGGGCTGATTGCTCATCTGATTTGGAAACACCAAATTTGCCAACATCATACAAAATCGCTAATTGTTTTTGTGAAGGGATATTGTCTTGAATAGCGGCTCTCTTATACCACGAAATGGCTCTGGCATAATCTTTGGTGACCCCTTTGCCTGTGAAATACATGTGGGCCAAATAATCCTGTGACCGAGCATGACCTTGATCAGAGGCAAGCCGCCAATAGCCTACCGCCTTACTAAACGCCTCGCTCTTAAATGCGCTCAAGCCAGACTTATAGAGCTCTTCTGGGGACTCTAGGGCTGACCGCGTGGCAAAAAACTCATCTATGGAGACAAACCCATCCGTTGGAGCGGACATTTGCGGCAATGAAGGTGGTGACGAAACCGCAGCCAGTTCTACATTTTTTTGTTCTGCAATACTCTCCCGTATTGGCTCCGAAATACTTTCTACTCCGACCGTTTTAACTTCGCCCGTTTCAGAATTGATGTTAAGCCGCTTAAGGGCATTGATCCCTGCAACATGATCTTGCCTCGCCGCCTTAACGTACCAAAAAATAGCTTGTGTGGTTGATGGGGCAAAGCTTTGCCCATTTTCATACATATAGCCCAAATTAAACTGCGATTCCGCGTCACCTGCCCGTGCCGCAGTGCGCCAAAACCGAGCTGCGTCGCCGTAGTTTTTGGTATTATAGGCCTCCAACCCATCTTCAAATGGGCCAGCGATTGCGAGCAAAGGAACACATAAACAGAGCAAACTAAATACACTCCCAAAAATGATTTTTGAAATGGGTTTCATGGGCTTATCTTAGCGATTAAAATTCCCACGGCAAGTAGGACAAAGTTGTAATTTCACCCGACTTGGTATGGCAAAAAACTTTATACTGCCTGTTTGGAATCTCCGTACCAATTCACATGTCTGGTTAAGTACATCGTGCCTGCTATGGCCAAGAATGCAGTAAGTGCACCGACCATCAGGGCAAAATCCTCTAGCCGCATCAATACATAGAGCAGCCCGTAAACCGCACTAAACACTAGCCCTGCACGGGCACTGTATTTACGCTCACCAAACACGGCCCCTGCATATCCTGCGCTCGCCCCAATCGTGGCAATGGCTGCAATTATGAAGGCCAATGTGAACCCAATATGTTCTGAAAATGCGAGGAGTAACAAATAGAAAATACATTGTGTCAAACCGATTAAAACATATTGCGCCGCATGAACCCGCACCCCAACCATGACTTCGAACAAAAAATATGCCAAAAATACGATACCGATAAACAAGACGGCATATTTTAAAGCGCGATTGACATTTTGATATGGATTGACTGGGCTAACGAGTTTCACATTCATGCTTTGCTCTATCATTTTGTATAAACCCAAACTATGCGCCGCCCCAGCCCCAGCGACGCCACGCGCTAAAAACGGTACAGACCATTGTGCTGAAAACCCGTCTTGGCTAATAGTTCGCTCAGTGGGGGCAAACCTCCCGTTAAATCCTGGGTGAGGCCAATCCGACGTCACAGACACTTTAGTGCTTTTTGCAAAGGGAATAAATGTTAGACTGCTGGCGCCCGCTAATGACACGTTGAGTTCGAGCTTCAACTCGCCGCCTGCGACCAGTAAATCCTGTGCATCAACTTGCATATATTGTAAATTGGTCAAGGCCTGAAGCCCTTTGTGATATACGGGGCCATCCTTAATAGCCTCAACTGAAATTCTGATATCTTCACTACGAAGCGCTGGGGTAAATTTCCGCTTTTCACCATCAGGCAAGGTCAGAAACACATCATCACGAAGCCCGCGAACATCACTCACACCAACGAGGATTTTGGCCTTCCCCCAGACAATCCCGTTATCGCCCTTGGTATCTATACCAATGGTTTGAGGTAGGATGAAATTCGCACTGATATCCGCGTTCGCTTCATAGGTCGGAACTTTGTAGAGTGAGCGTTTGCGGATTTGTGTACGTAGACTTGGAATATCAATCTGCCCATCGTCAGCAAAGACAACATATTCCCCGCGAGATTTCAATACCCCCTCATCATCAAGAACATGGTAAGGCACAACCAAAACGGGGCCAAGCAAAGTTTGCTCACCCCCGTACCGCTCCCCAACTTCGCGAGTGACCTCCTCCGCTCTGTTTGAGCGCTCATAACTAATGATTGAGATAAACAAGGCTGGAATGGCCATCAAGACAACAAGTCCACAGACCATTAAAAGTTTCAAGCCCAGTGAGCGGCCAAGTATTTGTGTTGAGATTTGCATAATCACCCCCTTTAAGTCATGAACAATAATGCAGGAATAAATTTCAATTTTGGCTGGAATTAGGCAAAAGCAAGGTGATTGTTGGATCATGAAAGCATGAGATTTTATAAACAATAGTCAAATTCCAACCAGACCTTACCCTTCCCTCCTCCCTCGTCATACCCCACCCTGTGTGGGGTATCC
>JAESQI010000136.1 GCA_016765255.1 Robiginitomaculum sp.
CTTTCAGCTTACGGGTTTTGCAGGCCAGAAGAAGTTGAAGCAAGTCTTGAGGATTTCAAAAACCGTTACCCATACGCAAATTACCGCAGAGACGACGCTGCAATTGCCGAAATAACCTCGGACATTTTTCAGGGCGGCACTGTGCCTATCGTCCTGTACGGCACACCTTTTCAACTGCAAGTTTGGAAAGCGTTACTTCGTGTTCAAAGCGGCGAAACCGTCCGCTATATGGACATTGCCCAAAACATCAAAAACCCCAAAGCAGTGCGCGCTGTGGGCGCCGCCATTGGAGCCAATCCCATAAGCTGGATCATTCCGTGTCACCGTATTCTTGGGGCTGACAAACGCCTAACTGGCTATCATTGGGGCATTGAGCGCAAGCGAGCCATGTTGGCCTATGAAGCGGCCCAAAACCCTGCTTGAACTTAAGTCAATCAACTTATTTTTGTCATCCAGCCTTTTTGTCATTCCAGCGCTGGTTGGAATCTGATACAAGGAATGTGTTTAAACGTCGAGACCTCGTACCCGATATAGGGTGACACATGAAAGATTAAATATGACGGTTTTTTTTAATGGGATTTCATTTGTTTGGGTTCTCGCGGTCTTGGCCGTCCTCTCCCTAGTTTCTGGCGGTCGGGCTTGGTTCTCATATCGAAAACTAACCCAAGATGCACAGGCGGATTGGGCATACCAAGTCGCCCATAACATGCAAGATTTGCGCTTAAGCGAGCAAAGTTTCGTCAATGTATACCGCAAAGTAAATGCACCGCGCCTGCCCCTATACCTTGCCATTGGATCTGCGCTTATCTTGGGTCTCACACCAATTGTCCTCGGACTTCTCAATGTATTATTATGGGGACTTTGGAGGCTGAACGATTCTTCTCGTGTGTTTGAGCCCGGATATCTGGTGTGGGAGTTTTTTATCTTTTTTGGCCTCATCGCGTTTTGGGCCTTGATCGGAGCCAGTGTAGCACGGCGCTATCACGCAAACGGGCCAGGTCTCATGCGCGACGAATTGATCGCAGCGCGGCAAGATTTTCAGCCAACACAACCGCTTATTATTGGGCCAAACCCCGCCCACATTCTGGCAAATTCCAATCTTGAGGCCTACAAAAAAATGTTTGTCGACGCCTTAGGTTTACGCCATAGCCAAGATAAAAACTGGCAAGGCTTGGGTCATATTTGCGATATGTTTACGGACGGGTCGGACATGCAAATTTGTGTCCACAATCTGTCCAATGACGCGGCTTTTGACAAAGCGACCCATCCTTATTTATTTGCCCACACGCACGCACGAGAGGATGAAGATGCCATAAGGTTTACAATTATTCGGCAGATGCAAAATATCAATACGGCTTTTGAGCGCATTGCGGGGCTTGGGCTAGAGCTTGAAAAAATAACAGGTCACAAAACCAGTAAAATGCGAAGTTTCAGCCACAAGAATATCGACGCCTTTTTATATGAAAAATTATAAAGTCCGCGTCATAAATACGCTAAATTCATTGAGTTTATAATCTGCAAAGGGGCCGCATTGTTTAAATCCAAATTTTGCATAAAGTCTTCGGGCTGGCATATAAGGTTCATTTGACCCTGTTTCTAAACTCAACCTAATGAGGCCAAGGCGCTTGGCATTGTCTATTATATGGGCTAAAATTTGACTGCCAACACCCTGCCCTAGCGCACTGGAAACTGTGCGCATGGACTTTATTTCGCCGTGCGTGCTTGAGAGTTTTTTAAGCGCACCGCACCCCATAAGCACCGCACCGCTCCACAGCGTCCAAAACGTAATATCGTGGCCCCGCAAAGCATCAATATCCAACGCAAAGACGCTGTCTGGCGGGGAATGTGTATGCGCGTCTGCAATATGTTCATTTAGAAGATTGTGAATATCGAGCCCAGATAAATCATCAATTTGAAATCGCATTTTACAGACCCAAGACGTCGTGCATTGAATACAGGCCCACGGGTTTCCCCACAGCCCAAAGGGCAGCACTAAGAGCGCCTGCCGCAAATACCGACCGGTCAATGGCCGTATGGGAGAGGGTCAGGGTTTCAAATGGACTGGCCAAAGATACATGATGTTCGCCGATAATCCCGCCAATCCGCTGGTCTGCATATTCCACATTTTGTGAACTATCCCCCTCCATGAGCGCGTCTCCGAGCATCAGGGCAGTTCCTGACGGGGCGTCTTTTTTACGGCGGTGATGAATGTCGAGTATGCTCGCGTCCCATTTTGTGCCTGTGTCTTGAAAGAGTATGTTCGCGGCCTGTTTAACCAAGGCTTCGAGGACACAAATGCCAACGGAAAAATTTCCAGATTTAACCAATGTGATGGCTTTCGCCGATGCAATCAGGGCGGCCTCTTCTGTTTCGCTATATCCTGTCGTGCCGCTCACCAGCGTTTTACAAGCCGTGCCGTGCATCATCAAAGCCGCGTCTATGGCCGCTTTGGGAAGGGAAAAATCTATGAGAACATCACAAATGTCTAGAGCCGCACTTATGTCGGCGCTTAAATGAACGGGCCCATAAGCTTTGCCAAGGTTTTGCGAACTCGGCAGTGTGAGCGCAGAGACAAGCTGCGCGTCACGCCTACCGTCTAATTCGCGTCCCTCAATCTCACGTCCTTGTATTTCTTTTAGCAATGCCCGTCCCATGCGGCCTTCTGCGCCTAAAATGCCAATTTTAACGCAGGGCTTCACGGCCTAATTGATAGCGGCGTTTTCGCCCTGCTGGGCGGCACGACGGATCATTTCTTCGCGAAACATGCCCGCAAAGTCTGGCGGCTCCAACAAGATTGGTGGATAGCCACCATTTTGCGTCATTTCCGCCATAATCTGGCGGGCAAATGGGAATAGTAAGCGTGGACATTCGATCATAATCATCGGCTGGATATGGTCTTCGGCCACATTGCCAAACCCGAACAGACCTGCATATTCAAGTTCGCACAAAAATACTGGCTTGCCATCTCTTTGGGCTTTGGCAGACAGCATAAGCACAACTTCAACCACATTATTTTCCAGCATTTGCCGACCAATTTCAATACTGATATTGATTTCAGGCGCACCTTGATCAGAGCGTAAACTATCAGGTGCGTTCGGGTTTTCAAAACTAGCGTCTTTTGTGTATTGGGCCAGAATTTGCAAAATAGGCTGTTGCAAATCTTGTTGCGCGTCTTGCGCGTTAGATGTGTCTGGCGCAGGGGATGTTTTAGCAGGTTTTTTCGCTGCTTTCTTAGGAGATGTGGTTTTTTTATCTTTTGTGGCTTTAGCCATAACTGCCTCTTGGTTTACTGAAAAAAATGTTTTAGTGAAAATCGTTTATATGTTACACATGAATATGGCGCTATATGCGTTAGAGTTCAAGCTTTGTCCATGATATTTTTATCGACAATATTTTTCACGAAAGCACGATTATGCAAGAGTTAATATTATATGCGGTTTTGGCCTTAATTGTTGGCGCTATGCTATTTTCCGTTCTGGGAAAAAATGTTGGAGAAAGCTTGGATACACCACTCGATCCGCAAGACGCGCTGGATAAATTTAAAAATAAATCCAAAGCTGCGCCAAACCCTAAAATAGATTTTGAAGGCCCTGCCGCAGAGGGCCTTTCTGCCATTCACGCTGCCGACCCAGACTTTAGCGTGCCTGTCTTTATCGACGGAGCGCAAACCGCTTACGGTATGATTTTAGAAGCGTTCGCGGATGGGGATAAGGATGTGTTGGGGACTCTGCTCAATACAGAAGTAAAAGAAAGTTATTACGCGGCCATAGATGACCGCTTGGAAAAAAACCTCAGCCAAACCACGGACTTGGCACGATTGATCAGCGCAGAAATCGTCACGGCCAGTTTGGTTCAAAAAACGGGCCGAATTGGTGTGCTTTATCAGGCAGAACTGGCCACCGCATTGCTCGACGACTCTGGAGAAATTGTCGGTGGGGATTTGGATATTTTATCGCGGGTCTCAGAAGTGTGGAGTTATGAGCGCAAATTAAGCTCTAAAAATCCCAATTGGCTCTTATGTTGTGTCGAACCTCATGACGTGCATGAGGGCGAAACCGATGGCCCAGACCATTCCCCAGATACCGTTTAGATAGACTGTGTTAATCGGCAAGGTGAAGGCAATGATACGGCGCGTCCGATGTTTTTGCATAGGGAGTATTGGGGTATTTTCCCTTGTCGGGTGCGCGACAACACACCCACAAAACCACACAAAGGCAGAGCCGATTACAACAAACCGGGTTGTAACGGATACAATTCGTACAGCCCCCGCTACGTCCCAGCCCTCAAATGAGCCTGCGCAAATGCCAGAGCCAGACCTTGAACCAGACTTGCCAAACCCTAAACTTGATCCCGCGCCTGAAAGCGACACTTTTGACAGTCAATATTCCCACCTAACCTATTGGCAAAATACTGACCCGCGCCCCGCTCTCACCGCGTTTCAAAAAACCTGCCGATCATGGAAAAAACGCGATAAGCAGGCTTGGCTTAGCAAGGGCAATTCCCAATTTGGCCAAATCAAAGACTGGTTACCCGCCTGCCGCAAAGTTTTAGACATTGACAAACCCTTTCAAACGGACGCTATCCATTTTTTCCAAACACATTTTGAACCCGTTATAAGTCAATCGCCACAAGATACAGGCCTTCTCACAGGATATTACGCCCCAGAAATCGCTGTGAGAAAAACGGCCAATGCAGAGTTTAACGCGCCGCTCTTGGCCCGCCCAAACGTGAGTGCAATTCAAAACTTGCCGCGAAGTGCGTTGTCTGACCAATCGGCTACGGCCCTTGCTTACGGTCGGCCCATAGACGTATTCTTTCTACAAATTCAGGGGTCGGGCCAGATTAAGTTTAAAGACGGCACCACATTTATGGCCGCTTATAATGGTCACAATGGGCACATTTATAAATCCATTGGACGTGTCTTGATACAAAACGGCGAACTTAAAAAAGGCGCCGTTTCCAAACAGGCCATCGAAACTTGGATGCAAAACGTTGGTGTTGAGCGGGCCCAAGACTTGATGAACAACAACCCTCGCTACATTTATTTTAAACTTGAACCCATTAAAAAGGGTGTTGGACCAAAAGGAGCGGCGGGTGTGCCCTTAACACCCATGGGGTCATTGGCTATTGATCCGCGAAACTACCCTTACGGTCTGCCCATTTGGCTTGAGGCAAATTTACCTGTCAAAGGCGGTGATTTTGACGGTCAGGCCACGGGCCTTCTGGTGATAACCCAAGACACAGGCAGCGCGATTAAGGGCAAGGGACGGGGTGATTTGTATTTTGGTATTGGCGGCGCGGCAGGTGCAAAAGCGGGCGTCATGAAACACAAAGCCCGATGGACGGTCTTACTACCAACAGCCCTCGCAATAAAGCTGGCTGAGGAAAACACCGAAACCAAGCCGAGTTCGTAAAGAGGAAAACATGAAAAAATTTCATAGTTTTCACCCACATTCTAAAAAACGTCTGACAAACGACGATACGCGCATATGGCAAAAAGTAACCGATACTGTCCGTCCACTCATCCTTAACCCACGACCAACACTTGCGCCCAATCAACTCTCGGGCAGGCAGGCCCATATTCACATTCCGCCAACACCCGATCCAGTTTTTCACCATGGGCTAAGCGACCTGCAAAAACGCGCTGATAAAAATACCCGCAAAGGCAAGATCAATATTGACACCAAAATCGACCTGCACGACCTTACCCGTGCCCAAGCCTTTCCCGTTTTAGAAGATAAGCTGCGCCGCGCTCATGGGTCTGGTCAACGCACGGTTTTAGTCGTGACGGGCAAGGGGCCAAATCTCGAAGGGATTTTGCGCAAAAACCTACCCAGCTGGCTTGGTCATCCGAGTATTCGGCCCCTCATTGCAAATTACGCCCATGCCCATATCCGGCACGGGGGCGCGGGGGCATTTTATGTGTTCCTCAAGAAGAAATAGTGCTACCCTTACTCTATGGTTAAATTAGACCGCATTGATATTTCCTTGTTAAACGCATTGCAAAAAGACGCGTCTGAAAGCCTAACCGCCATTTCAGAGCGGATTGGCTTGTCGCAAAATGCCGTTTGGCGACGGGTGAAAATATTGGAAGAAGCGGGCATTATTATCGGGCGCACAGCGCAGTTAAACCCGGATAAACTTGGCCTTAAATTAACCGTTTTTGTTGCCGTAAAAACCAATCAACATACGGGAGACTGGCTAGAAACATTTGCCAAAGGGGTTAAGCTTCTGCCCGAAGTTGTCGGGTTTTACCGCATGAGCGGCGACATTGATTACCTGCTCAAAGTCATTGTCGCAGATATGGAAGGGTATGACCGTGTGTATAAAAAACTGATTGCCATTGCGCCATTGGCCGATGTATCCTCATCCTTTGCAATGGAGAGGTTAAAGGACACAACCCAATTACCACTCCCAATAGATATGTTTTAATATGTGGCCAAAGAAAAGTATATTAGCCCTCCTCGCTTATTGCTCTTTTGGTGCGTGTGCTCACCCTATTGCTGACAATGTCAACATGCCGCTCGCTGGCAGTGAATGGGGCGCAAGGGTTAAAGGTCAATATATACAATTTACGGAAGGCGGCATTGTGCGCGGTCATGGGGCGTGTAACCGATTTAGCGGCACATATAATCAAGACGGCAATCGCTTAACCATCGGACCATTGGCCTCGACTAAAATGGCCTGCGCGCATTTATCCCAAGAACAAGAGTTTTTTCGTATTTTGGCACAAACACGCCAAGCCGAAATTTCACATCAGCAACTTGTTTTAATCAACCAGCACGGAGACACACTCTTAACATTGCAGCGCCGCGATTGGGATTGATATATCTTGGCTTGACCTAGGTGTATACACAGGTTTCAATCAGGGCCCAAATATTCTATAGGCTGTGCATCGAGTGCGGGGGCTGGCTCTCTCGAACAAAAACAAATTGTCATTCCAGCGAAGGCTGGAATCTGGTTTCACACTCAAACTTAGGTATTGGTGTCAGATCCCAGATCAAGTCTGGGATGACAATAAAAGAAAGGGGCCTCCTTAATAGGAAAACCCGTTCTCACTGGCTTGGCGACGAACGGCATCAACCATTACATTATCCAGTGTTTTCGTTGCTGCCATATCTTTGCGTTTTGCGCCGACAAAGGTTTGTTGTTTCTTGGTCAATTTGGAAATATCATCTTGTAAATTTTTCCGTTCAGAAATTTTA
>JAESQI010000137.1 GCA_016765255.1 Robiginitomaculum sp.
AACTGACGCGGACACAGCGCGGACAATTGAAAATTCTATCCTCACTAGGGCCCGTGAGCTTTATATCGCTACGGCGGGATAATTTAACGCACTCGTAATAAAGAGACAAAAATGTCCAGATATAACGCGGCAGATGTCGAACCCAAATGGCAGGCTGCGTGGGACGCGGCGGACAGCTTTCGAGCGGACGATATTTCGGACAAACCTAAATATTACGCCTTAGAAATGTTCCCTTATCCATCAGGTAATATCCATATGGGTCATGTGCGTAATTACGCCATGGGCGATGTGATTGCGCGTTATAAAAGAGCCTGCGGGTTTAATGTATTGCACCCGATGGGTTGGGACGCCTTTGGCATGCCAGCGGAAAACGCCGCCATTGAAAAGTCCGTTCACCCAAAAGGCTGGACATATAAAAATATCGACGCTATGCGCGCACCCCTAAAACGGCTCGGTTTCGCGCTGGATTGGAGCCGCGGATTTGCTACCTGCGACGTTGAGTATTACAAACAGCAACAAGCGATTTTCTTGGCCTTTATGGACAAAGGGCTGGTGTATAAAAAAACCGCCAAGGTCAATTGGGATCCAGTTGACAATACGGTTCTGGCCAATGAGCAAGTGATTGACGGCAAAGGGTGGCGTAGTGGGGCCGAGGTTGAAACTCGCGAACTGGATCAATGGTTTTTTAAAATTACTCATTACGCCGACGAACTCCACACCGCGCTCGACGACCTAGAGCGCTGGCCAGAAAAAGTCCGCACCATGCAAAGAAACTGGATTGGGCGGAGTGAGGGTGCTCAGTTTAAATTTGAGTTTGAAGGCAATTCCCCAAAAAATTTCGACGGTATCGAAGTGTACACAACTCGTCCTGATACTTTGTTTGGCGCAAGCTTTGTTGCTCTTGCCTATGACCACCCTTTGATTAAATCGCTCACGCTTGGCAACACAGACTTACAAGACTTGGCTAAAAAATGTGAAGCTATTGGTAATACGGCAGAAGCGATTGAGAAGGCGGATAAACTGGGTGTGGATACGGGATTACGGGTTAAGCATCCTTTTGATGACAATATCACCCTGCCTGTTTACGCCGCTAACTTCGTGTTGATGGGGTACGGAACGGGCGCAGTCTTTGGCTGTCCTGCTCATGACCAACGCGACCTTGATTTTGCTCGTAAATACGGACTTGATGTTCCACCTGTTGTTTTGCCAATGGGCGAAGACGCATGCTCTTACACAATCGAAAATGAAGCTTTCACGGATAGTGGTACATTATTTAATTCAAAATTCTTAGACGGTTTGAATATCAAGGACGGGATTAAAACCGCCATTACTAAACTTGAAGACTTAGGTGCAGGTTCCAAGCAAGTCACATATCGTCTGCGCGATTGGGGTGTATCGAGGCAACGCTATTGGGGCTGTCCGATCCCGATTATTACCTGCGAGGATTGCGGCGCGGTGCCTGTGCCCATTGCTGACTTGCCCGTTGAACTCCCAGATGATGTGAAATTTGATACACCCGGTAACCCGCTTGACCGTCACCCCACATGGAAAAATGTTGATTGTCCGAAGTGCGCCAAACCTGCACGCCGCGAAACCGATACGCTTGATACTTTCGCGGATAGTTCTTGGTATTTCGCAAGATTTGCGGGCGGCAATACGGACGACAAACCATTTGATAATAAAGCTGCGTCTAGCTGGCTCCCCGTTGACCAATATATTGGCGGGGTGGAGCATGCGGTTTTGCATCTGCTTTATGCGCGCTTTTTCACACGCGGACTTCGTGATTGCGGCCTTCTCGATTTGCCAAGCGGTGAGCCGTTCGATGGCCTATTCACCCAAGGCATGGTCACACACGCCAGTTTTAAAACTGAAGACGGATCATGGGTACTCCCAATCGACGTTGATGAAAAAGACGGGGAATTGTTCGAACTTGGCACGGGCAAAAAAGTCATCAAGGGCGCGATTGAAAAAATGTCCAAGTCCAAGAAAAATGTGGTGGACCCCGCCGACATTATTGAAGGTTACGGCGCGGACGTGGCCCGCTGGTTTGTGCTGTCTGATAGTCCGCCCGAGCGGGACGTGGAATGGACGGAAAGCGGAGCCATTGGCGCGTGGCGGTTCGCAGGTAAAATTTGGGCAAGTGTTATTGAAAGCGGTATCGAGAACACTGATTTACTGGCCACGCCTACATCAGAAGGTAGGGCCCAAGATTTGCGCAAACTTGTCCATAAAGCCCTCGCTAAAATTACCGAGGGTATTGACGAATTTCGGTTTAATACTTCGGTGGCGCAAATTTACGAATTGACCAATGCCTTGAAAAAATACAAGCACAATGATGCCAGCAAAGCAGAAGGTCTTGGCATTTTAATTCGCGTCATTGCACCCTTCATGCCGCATTTGGCGGAGGAATGTTGGGCCCATTTGGGCGGCAAGGGTTTTGTATGTGACGCGCCTTGGCCGCAAGCAGACGCGGCACTACTGGTTGATAATACGGTCACTATGCCTGTACAGGTTAATGGAAAAAAACGCGACGAAATTGAAGTGGCAAAAGACATGCCTAAGGATAAACTCGAAGCCTTGGCTTTATCTTTGCCAAATGTTAAAAACCACACAGACGGTAAAACCATTCGCAAAATCATCATTGTCCCAGGCCGAATAATCAATATAGTAGCGAATTAAGACAGGAACTTACCTATGAACATTGCTAAAATTTTGCTCATAAGCTTAGCCCTTATTGTTTTAAATGCTTGCGGGTTTAAACCCATGCATAGTCAAAACGGTCTTGGCCTATCGGGGATCAGTTATAGAGATATTTCAGTACAAACTGCTGGCAATGAAAAAATTGATTTCCTGCTCAAACAGGCTTTGCGCGACCGGGTCGGGGACAATCAAAGCGCGCCTTATATATTGCGCGTTCGGCCCGTATTAACCCGCGACAGCATTGGCATACGCGGCGACGATATTGCATCCCGCTATGACCTCAACATGGTCACAGGGATCGAATTACTTGATGCCAAAACTGGCGATGTTTTATGGACTGATAGTGTGCGCACAATCTCCACATTTAGTGCGCCCCAAGATCCGTACGCAACTATATCCGCCCAGAGTAATGCCAATGAACGACTGGCCGAAAATGCGGTTGAGCGTATTTTGATGTCCCTGTCTGGCTATAAGCCCCGTTCATAACCCGTGAAACTGGGCGGCACACGAGCAGATAATTTTGTAAAATCTCCAAGTTCAGATAGTTTCGGCGTCTTGTTTTACGGCCCTGACCAAGGTTTAAGTTCCGAGCGCGCAAGTTTGGTGGCGGGGAAATGGGCAGCTGATCCCAATGATCCCTTTGCCGTTACAAGTCTAACGGCGGATGATTTAGCTGGTGACCCTGCTAAATTAGCTGACGAAATGTCGGCCCTGTCTTTGCTTGGCGACACGCGGCTTATTCGCTTGCGGCTTTCCCACGAAAGAAACGGGGCCGCCATTGCCAAAACCATCAAGGCGCTCGACGCCGCCCCCCATACCTGCGCCGCCAAACTTATTATCGAAGCTGGGGATTTAAGCCCCCGCTCGGCGGTGCGCAAATGTTTTGAAGGGGCAAAGCATTTTGCCGCGATTGCGTGCTACGCAGACACCCAAGCCACATTGGCAAATTTGGTAAAATCAGAACTATCCGAACTGGGGATTAGAATTGAACGGGGTGCGCTGGATGCACTCGTGCCTTTACTGGCTGGCGATCGACGTATGGCCCGCAGTGAAATTGAAAAACTGGCGCTTTATAAAGGCTACGGAACGCAAGAAGACGCGGTGTTGACCTTAGAGGATATAAAATTACTCGCCGCTGGCGCAGGGGCGTCGGGGCTTGATGATATAGTGCTTGATGCCTTAAGCGGTAAAACCCAAGCCGCTGACGCCGCCTTTAACCGGGCTATGGCGGGAAAAGTCACGCCTCATTCCGTTCTCGCCGCTTTGCAGCGCCATCTTGTGCGTCTGCATCAAGTTAAATGCCTGATGAGTAGTGGGCAATCCAGTGACGACGCCATGCGGGCTTTGCGGCCTCCTGTTTTTATGATGCAAAAAACGGCGTTTGCTGGACAAGTTCGTATCTGGCCCGAAGCCGCTCTTGCCCGCGCCATCTCGTCGAGCTTAGATGTTGAAAAACAAATGAAGTCGACGGGCATGCCCGCGACCGCCCTTATGGGACGATTGCTTCTTAGCTTATCATCCTTTGCCGCCAAACGAAAATCATAGAGAACCAAATGGAAAATGTATTAGATATTTTTAGCAATGAGCAATTTTCAGGGATATTGGCGATTGCCGTGAATATTTTAAAAGCTCTCGGCATATTTATTCTGGGCATTATTATTTCGAAATGGGCGGGCGCTAGAGTCAGCAAACGGCTTGGAAACAATAAGGGTGTGAATGTAAACGAAACCCTCAGGCCATTTTTGGTGACAATCGTTAAATACGGAATTTTGTTTGCCGCCCTTTACTCGGCCCTGACGATTGCGGGTATTCCCGCCTCGTCCTTGCTGGCGGTATTTGGTGCGGCGGGTTTGGCCATTGCTTTGGCGGTACAAGGAACTTTGTCAAATGTTGCCGCTGGTATGATGCTGATATTTTTAAAAGTTATACGGGTTGGAGAATATATTGCCACGCCAAGTGTGCAAGGGAGCGTATTGGAAATAAGCTTGTTTACAACCAAGCTACGCGCCTCAAACGGCGTGATGATCACTGTGCCCAACGCGCAAATCTGGTCATCGCAAATCACTAATTATTCCCGCGCAGAGGAACGCAGAATTGATATCAATATTGAACTGGCAAGAGACAATGATTTGGACAAAGCATTGGCGGATTTAACAAAGGTTTTGCAGAGTTCTTCCCATGTGATCCACCCTGAAAAAGCTTCAATTGCCATTACGGCGACGAGTGCGAGGAGTGTGACATTACAAGCTCGCGCTTGGATTACTACTGACGACGTGCGCGGTCATACATCTGACATAAGCTTGGCATTGGGCGCTATTGTTCGCGCCAAAGGGTATAAACTACCGCCGCCCCCATATTCATAATTTCACCTGTCTGAAATGTAATGACAGCGCCATTATTTGAACACATAGACTCTGATAGTGTTGCTATATTATAACAATATTTCGGAGGTTTTCATGCCATTATCAAAACTAATAACCGCAAGCACACTTGCCCTAATATGTGCGTTTAGTCCTGCCATGGTGAATGCGCAAAATGCTAAACTAACGCCAGTGCACAAAATCATGCCGCGCCAAGCCCGCATACAAATCGCGCTATTGCTTGATACCAGCAATTCTATGGACGGATTGATTTCCCAAGCAAAGTCCCAACTTTGGACATTGGTCAATGAGCTGTCTGAAGGTAAAAAATATGGCCGATCTCCGCTAATTGAAATCGCCCTTTATGAATATGGCAATAGCAATATTTCGGTTTCCAAGGGCTATGTGCGGCAAGTACTGAGCCTCACGACTGATCTGGATGACGTCTCTGAAAAACTATTTTCCCTGACGACGAATGGCGGTCAGGAATATGCAGGCAAAGTGATTATGACCTCACTGGAAGAACTGGAATGGTCAAAACGTGAAGACGATATGAAGTTGATTATTATTGCGGGCAATGAACCTTTCACACAAGGGCCTGTGAAATATGAAGAGGCATGTGGACGGGCGCGTCGTGGCGGAATCATTATCGACACCATTCATTGTGGTGATGAACAAGTCGGCATTAACACCAAATGGAAAGACGGGGCCGATTGTGCGGGCGGCATCTATATGACCATTAACCAAGACGAAAAAATGGTGCATATCCCGTCCCCTTATGACGATGATATCATTCGCCTCAATAAAAAACTCAATGATACATATTTTGGGTATGGCTCGCGAGGCGCAGAATATAAAAACCGTCAAACTGTCCAAGACCAAAATGCGGCCGGTATGAGTGTAAAAAGCATACTCCAACGGTCAAAATCCAAATCTTCATCAGCCTATTCAAATGAGGCTTGGGACGTTGTTGACGCCTATAAAAAAGATAAATCCAGAATTTTAGAGTTGGAAGAAGCTCAATTGCCCAAAGAATTACAAGGTAAATCCGAGGCTGAGCGCAAGGTGTTTATAGAAAGTAAAATTTCTGAACGGAA
>JAESQI010000138.1 GCA_016765255.1 Robiginitomaculum sp.
ATTTACGGGTGCATCAAATGCAAATTATGTCACAGATACAACCCAGTTAACGGATGGTGCCAGCTTTGCTACATCTGCGGACTGGGGCGGCGTTGCTAATAGGCCATTGTCTCTAAATGCTTTGAATTCAACGGATGGTACTCGGTTAAGCGGCATCGAAGAAGGCGCGACAGTTGGTGGAATTTTTCCAGATTCAGCAGGAAATGGCGGGAACCTTACCAATGTTCCTGCAGCCGTTCGTGATGGACGAGTTGAGACCGCTTTAAACACCAGCGGAAATCTCAAGTCTGGAATCAAGATCGTTCAAGATGATGGTGTGCCTCGGTCTATCCCTTCCGGTCTAGGTTTTATTGCCGTTCAGGATGGTGATCAGGTAACATTCGATACCCCTTACGATGCCGTGCCTGAGGTTGAAATAACTGGCGGAAGTGCGCTGACGTTCTCCACGAACGCAAATTTGATTGGTGTCGAACAGTCAAACGATTTCAGAGCCATTGATGTCTCAAAAACGGGCTTCACAGTACGGGCTAAAATAACATCGACAACGACTGGTACGATTGCTCAGTCCGACGCTCTCAACACGGCTGGCGCTGGCGGCGATCCAGATCGGATTGGCCAAAAGGGAGTAGCAGACAATTCCGTAGATGGCTCTTATAGCTTCGAAATCAGCGACAGCGTGACATTTCCAACCAGTGGTTTTTTCCAAGCTGTAGATTTAAAGTTATCGATATTTATTGATACAGGGTCGGGCTTTGTTGTGCGATCCGAAACCATCCACACCATTGTGACAGGTGCATCTGGCGGGTTAGTTCCGGTCGATCTGTCAATCTCAGTAGGGTCGTCGATTTCTGGTCAGCATGCCTCAGAGGAATGGGGGTATTCAATCGAAGTCCTACCCGGACCAAGCGGCGCTACATTTTCTTACGAGTCCGCAACTGTAAATTACCATTCAGCCGCATCTCCAACGGAGACATCCGCTACCCCTGATGTCCAATCTCTAAAAGCCTTTGTTTGTCGAAACCAATAATCAGGATTGAAATTATGAGTCGTGCAAGAAATGTTGGTCATGAAATTTCAGAAGGCCATTGTCCAAGTGTTGAGATAGACACTTCTGGAAAAGGAAAATGCGGAAAATGCAATGCTTTTCAGGATATTTGTACGCTTACTTTTGTAGACAATATAAACTGGCCGTTCAAACATTTACGCAAATATGTGACTCTTTGTGGCGGCTGTAGAGATGTATTGAAGCGTGGTAATCTAAGAGAAATTAGAAGCGCCAAACACAATAAAGCTGTTCTGCAAGGTTTGATTGATGAGGGTAGAGAACCAACACCTCACCATTGCTCTCTAAAAACAAAACCAAGCGTAGAAGATCGACCGGTCCCAGAATACGTATTTGTGAGAGCTCTAGGCCTAACATCTGAAGCGGCGGTGTTGCGTAAAACAATCAAACTTAAATCAACATAGAAATTGATTTCTGAAATTACTATCAATTAGTGAAGTGACTGAAATGACAACAGGTAACGCAAATATATATATCCCAGTTAATGCTCCTTATATAGACCAAGGAGTATCTCCAAGTGATACATATCATCCGGGTATACATGTATTAGATACAAGTGATCCGGATACTTTAGCTGCGGTACTTCGTATTTTGAATGATGGTGGTGGTTTTGATACAAGAACCCTATCGAATGCAACGAATGCAAGAGAATTTATTTTAGGAACTGAATCCGCACCAAGCCAAACTTACTTTGGAAACAACAAAACCGGCACTTATTCCCCCGGCACGGATAAAGTGGCAGTAACTGTCGGTGGTTCCGAAATTATCCGTTACGATAAAGTAGGGATGAAAGTTGAGATCAAGGGCAGTCTTTTTGTTGATAACAATCTAGCGATTGGGATGGCAGGAGGTTCTGACCTTTTACATATACGCCGAGACATTGCTGGTGGTACTCGATTTTTGGTGGAGAACTACGATGCAACCGGACAGGTCGCGTTGAGGTGCCAGACGAGCACATATTACGCCCAAAACTTACTATATAATTCTGGGTCTTATTACAACAATACAGACGCGCCAAATGTCCACATTGGTTCGATGAATGCTAGTGGCTCAGTACAAATCCAAGCTGGAGGAAGTACGCGCGTATTTATAAATGCAAATGGATATCAGGGGCTTGGAACAACCAATCCCGTATCTTTGACACATCTAAAAAGCGTAGGTCAGACAGAACTAACCATCGAAGGTGATGGTGGCGGGTATCACAATGGTGCTCTTGTTTTGAAAGCTAATAGCTCGGCGGCTAATTACCGGGCACTTGGTACCTATGCACATGATTTTAGTGGCGGTAACGAGATTTTTTGGGGTAGGCCTTACGCTTCATCTGATTGTTTTACGGTTTGTCGTAGTATTACTGCGATCCACAACGCTGCAACCGCAAGCATCGCTAACGCTCTTTTTACCGTCAAAAACACAGGCGTAGTAAATGTAAAATACATGCCGACTTCACCGGTAGGTTTGGCTCAAGGTGATTTGTATTTGGATGCAAATAATAACGTTAAAGCAATACCATAGGAGGCCAAATGGCTATTGAATACACAACACAATGTCTCGGTGTTAAAAAATCATTGGTTCCGATTAATGGTTTTGATGACGTCATCATCCGGATAAATGAAATTCGGGTAATCGGTATCGATACGAAAACAGAAAATATTGATACTGATTTTCGCATTTACCCACTCGAAGCGCCGGAAGAGGGGACAACCACTTTTGTCACGTGGTCGAAATTAGAGGAGATGTCTTCAGCAGACCGAAAAATAAAAATTGAAAGTATGATTCCTGACTCGGTTTGGGATGAGCTTAAAGAAACGGTTGCTGCCCTCATCGAGCTTAAGAACAAACCAGCAAATGACATGCTGGATATGACTTAGAATATTTTAAGTGCGACTTTACCTAATCAAGAAAGTGAAACTATGCCTGACCAAAACCCAACGCAAGAACATGAAAATATAACGAGAATCCCTATTGAAGTAATGGCTGAAATACACCGTGAAATGCGTATTGAAGCGAATGATCAATTGGCTTTGGAACGGGCCTATAACAAAATTTTAGTGGGTGCGAATAAGAAAATCCAAGAGAATATCACTCAGAACGAAGAGGCACACAGTGAAGATTAATTTCCATAAAGTAAGTGGAGCAGAGTACAAAAACTCGCCTAATAAAAGCGGACGAATAACACCAAAAGTAATCGTCCTACATTACACAGCATCATTCGATGCCGGTTCAGCGATCAATACGCTTTGCAACCCAAGTTCAAGAGCCTCAGCACATGTCGTAATCGACAAAGATGGTGAGACAACTCAACTCGTACCTTTCAATTTCAAAGCATGGCATGCAGGACCTTCAGAGTATGAAGGCCTGAAGGGGATTAACTCTCACTCCATCGGTATTGAAATTGTGAATCCCGGTTTCCTTGTAAAAACAAACAGCGGTTTTCTTGATTGGGCTGGAAACAAGGTCTCAAAACTAAAAGCCGGTGAGACGGTTATTTCAAGAAACAGGAAAGTTGGTTCAGCTGAATACCACTGGCCTGTCTACCCGGATAAACAACTCCAATCTGTCAAAGGTTTGGTGAAGGCTCTCCTGAAAGAATATCCAACTATCTATGCTGTCGTATCGCACGAAGAAATAGATACACGAGGTTGGAAAGTTGATCCCGGCCCTGCGTTCCCTATGCGAGCATTCAAATCACTTGTTGATACTCGTTCAAGCAGTGTCCTAGCAATATTTGATCGCTTCAAGCGTTTTGGAGAGACAACAGCTACTCGTCTTAACGTCCGCCAAGGACCCGGAACAGGTTTTGATGTTGGTACTGTTCTCACAAAAGGCGCGATAGTGGAAATCAAAGACATCAAAACTATGGCTGATGGTATCTGGTACCAAATTAAATCTGAAATAGCTGATGGTTTTGTCCATTCAGCATTTGTAACAAGGACAATGTGATGAGTGAGGAAAATAAATCACCCGTAAACAGAGGTAGGAGAGCCCTGTACGCGTTTGCGACAACGGGCCTTTGCATCCTGACTGCGACTGGTATCGCAGTCACTCAGGATAGCTCTATGGTAGCTCAACAGGCTGTCGATGGTCTTCTGTATCTGTCAGGGATAGTAACTGTCCTCTATATCGGTGGTTCAGTAGCGGATTCCACCGGAATGATGCA
>JAESQI010000139.1 GCA_016765255.1 Robiginitomaculum sp.
AGTGACGGCGGCGGCCAATTGATAGGCGGGCACGGCGGGTATATCGGCATGTACAACCACATTGGCGAATTTTTGAATGCCGATAACACCAAGCGCAGAGGCGAGGAGGGCGGCAGCTATTTTATTGACAAAAAGATCACTCATGACACGGGCCTTTATTCATATCAAATATACTTGCCCCACTCATATAAATATTATGGGCAATTGCAAAGCATTAAAGCGCTAAAACCCTTAATTTTCTTGCTCCCCTTGGTATGAATTGGCTAAAGGGGGGTATGAATAGACAAAAACCGACACAATTAAATCCAATTTTGGTGATTCCCGCCAGAATGGAATCACAACGACTGCCAGGCAAGCCCCTCGCAGATATTGGCGGTGTGCCGATGATTGTCCATGTCATGGAGCGAGCAAAAGCGGCCAATATTGGGCCAGTGATCATAGCTTGTGCTGAAAGCGAAATTGCACAAGCGGTAAAAGCGGCAGGTGGCACGGCTATTATGACCGACCCTAAACTCCCATCGGGGACAGATAGGGTAAAGGCGGCGATAGATATTATCGACCCTGATAAAAACTATAATTGTGTGGTCAATGTGCAAGGAGATTTACCCACATTAGACCCGCTCGCCATATCTGCGGCTGTCCAGATTTTGGACGATGTGCCGACCTGCGATATTGCTACATTGGCGGTTGCGACGACTGATAAAAGGGAAATGCAAGATCCAAATGTCGTAAAGGCTATCATTAGTTTTGAGACAAAAACCAGAGGCCGAGCGCTTTATTTTACGCGCGCAAGCGCGCCTACAGGCGAAGGCCAGCTGTTTCATCATATTGGTCTTTATGCTTATCGCCGCTCAGCCCTTGATCGGTTTTGTGCTTTGCCGCCGTCTGTTTTAGAAAAACGCGAACGGTTGGAGCAATTGCGCGCACTCGAAGCGGGCATGCGCATTGATGTTGAAGTGATTGACAGTGCTCCCGAAGGGGTTGATACGCTAGAGGATTTAAAGCGGGCACGAAATATTATATTGGGAAGAAAACCATGAGTAAAATTATTGTCTATCAAGGCATGCCCGGTGCATTTTCCCATTTGGCATGTAGTTCCTATTACCCCGACTATGAAGCCGTGCCGTGCCGTAGTTTTGCCCGTGCCTTTGACTTGGTAAAAAATGGTCAAGCAGACCTCGCTATGATCCCTGTTGAGAATTCCTTGGCAGGCAGGGTTTCTGACATTTATCATTTATTGCCCGAAGGTGGTCTGCATATTCTTTCCGAGCATTACCTGCCTGTGCATCATAATTTACTGGTTTTACCAGGAACAAAGCTTGAGGATATTAAAACCGCTTACTCGCATCCCATGGCTATTTCACAAGTTCGCCACCGCCTCAGAGATTGGGGAATAGCTGGGCGCAGTGATTTGGATACGGCGGGAGCCGCGAAAAGGCTTTCTGATACGGGCAATATATCCGAGGCGGCAATCGCATCGAGTTTGGCGGCAGAAATTTATGACTTGGAAATTTTAGAGGCCAATATTGAAGACGCGGAACATAACACAACCCGTTTTCTGACATTATCAACAGGCCTCACAATCCCACCGCTTGGACACGAAAAAATGGTAACGAGTTTTGTTTTTAAGGTGAGAAATATTCCGTCGGCCCTCTACAAAGCCATGGGAGGGTTTGCCACTAACGGTATTAACATGACTAAGTTGGAAAGTTATATGGTCGAGGGTTCATTTACCGCGACGCAATTTTACGCCGATGTAGAAGCTCATCCAGACGAACCGCGCATGAAAAATGCACTCGAAGAATTGCATTTCTTTTCTGAAAGCGTATATATGCTCGGCACATATCAGGCACACAGTTCACGCGAAAGTTAACGTGGTGAGGCTATCAGTGACTTTTTTATGGTCGAGGATATAGTATAAAATGGTATGGAGGGCATGATGAGAAAATTACGGCTCAATATTATTGTTTTAATTGGACTCTGTTTTGGGGCTCTGGCCCTAACTGCACTCTCAGCCTTTGCTAAAAGTGACCAAATTTATACGTCTTGGCGCAATCAACAAGCGGTTGGAGGTTATGACGTAGTTAGCTTTTTTTCGGGCAGGCCGATGAAAGGTGACAGCAAAATATCTACAGTGTGGAATGGGGCACTTTGGCAGTTTTCGACTCAGGGCAATCTGGACGCTTTTTTGGATGAACCGCAAAAATACGCGCCTGCTTACGGCGGGTATTGTGCATGGGCTCTCGCTAAAAACAAATTAGCCAAAGGTTCGCCCAAATATTGGACATTAAAAGACGAAGTATTGTATCTAAATTTCAACCAAAAAATTCAAACCAGATGGTTGAATGACGTTGAAGGTTTTATCATTAAAGGGGACAATAATTGGCCAGATATATTAGGAAAATAATTATAAAAAATAAATTACTCGCAAGTGCTTTATGCATTGTCAGTTTAGTTTCATGTGGCAATCAACAGTCACAACCTGATACTTGGCAAACTGCTATTGATAAATTGGCGCGCCAAGAATTAACACATACTGGCTTGCCTTCCTTACAAATTGCAATTGGACATAAAGGCGAAATAGTATTTGAAAACGCTTATGGCTACGCAAATATAAAATCAAAAACCCGCGCAACATTGCAAACCCAATACCGAACGGCCTCAATCTCTAAATGGTTTACGGGCACGGCAACACTGAAACTTGTTGAACAAGATAAGATAAATCTTGACGAGCCCATTCAAGCATATTGCCCTGCATATCCCCCGAAACCATGGCCCGTAACCACCCGCCAGCTTTTGTCTCACACTGCGGGTGTGCGGCATTATGCCGATTTTAAGTCCATGCGTGCTAAGGCAAAAACTAAAGACGAACGGATAAATGTTGAGGCATGGATCAAGCATGCGAAATCAGGCCAGGCCAAGAGATATACTGATGTAATAGCCCCGCTGGAAATTTTTAAAGATGATGATCTTATGTTCGAACCGGGGATGGGTTGGGGGTATAGTTCGTTTGGTTACCGTGTTTTGGCTTGTGTTATGCGGGGCGCGGCTGATAAGCCTTACAGAGAGATCGTGCGGTCATTAGTGTTTGATCCAGCTGCTATGGAAAAGACTAGAGATGACGATACTCTGGCCAATATTCCAGATCGCGCCACTTTATACAGCCTTGTGGCAAAGGGTAAAATTAAACTGGCACCCAATAGGGATGTAAGCGAAAACTTGCCTGCGGGTGGACATTTATCTACGGCAAGTGATTTGGTAAAATTCGCACAAGTTTATGATATGGGTTTATTGGTGTCGCCAAACTCAATCGAAATTATGTCTAGCTTACCGACGGCAAAAAATGGGGAGACCTTAGAAGTGGGTTATGGGCACGGGGTTGACTTTATGGGTGCTTTTCCAGGTTCATTGGGGCATGGCGGCAGGCAAGCTGGCACAACAACCTTGCTCATTCTTTTGCCTGAAAAGGATATATCAATTGCCGTGATGACCAATGCTAATGGCTGGGGTGATATAAATGGATTCACTCAAAAAATCTTGGATATTTATAATCAAACTTAAGTGTCCAGCCAGTGTTGGATCAGCCAATGGGCGATGGTGAAGGGTGGGGGACAATAAAAGGCTTCATTCGTGCCGTCAAACACGCCTCGCACGGTTTCCTTGTCATACCAATGGGCCTCTGTGATTTCTTTGGTATCAAGAGTTAATTCAGTTGATTTAGCTTCGCAAAACAAGCCCATCATGAGTTGGCCTGGATAGGGCCAAGGTTGGGAAAACTGGTATTTAGGGTTGGTGACTGCGACGCCCACCTCCTCGTAAACTTCACGTATACAGGCTTCTTCGGGGGTTTCGCCTGACGATACAAATCCAGCGAGGCACGAAAATGCACCTTCGGGCCATTCAGGACTTCGCCCAAGCAAACATTTGTCACCATGTGTAACCAGCATGATCACAACGGGATTGACGCGGGGGAAATGATCGGTCGCACAAGACGGGCATTTGCGCGTGACGCCGCCGCTGGCCACATTGGATTGATGGCCACACATAGCGCAAAATTTATGGGCTCTATGCCAGTCAAAGAGGGATTTAGCCCGACCTGCAAGGGACAAGTCTTTGGGGGGTAAAGTCAAGGCAAGAGCGCGTAAGGGCACGAGTTCCGCTCCCTTAATCAAATTTTTCGCTTGATCTTCTTGGGCTAGAGAAAAAGCAAAGAGCGGTGTGTCTCCGTCCAGCCCCAAAAATAGCGGCCCCGGATCATACAAATGCTTGCCGATCATCTCCATAGGTTTAATCAAGGCCAGTTCACCATTTTGTGTCAAAAATTGACCGTGGTGCATGATAAATGCAATTGCATTTCTATCTTTAGAAAACGCAGTTAGCGCCTCAGGTGTTCGCTGATTTTCCGCAAGGTCAAGCGGGCCGCCTGCAAAGGCTATGGGTGTATTCGGCATGGTTTGAGTTCCTCTTTGTGAGATGTTCTAGCTGTGATTTTCAGACTTGACCATAGTTTATTTGCTTGCACTTTGAGGGGGGTA
>JAESQI010000140.1 GCA_016765255.1 Robiginitomaculum sp.
CATCGCCGCCCTTTGTAGTGTGTTTATCTTGGTCAATTCCGCATTCGGACTCTTGGGACAGATGATGAAGCAGGGCAGTTTTCAAACAATACAAGACACTCAAGCCTATTGGTTGCTCCTCCCTATTGTTATGCTGGGGGGGTATATTGGCAATCGTCTAAACCTGCAAATATTATCTGAACTGGCGCTCCGTAGGCTAACGGCATTTCTCATTTTATCTGTTGCTATCCGTTTACTCTGGAAGGTTTATACTCTAGTGAGTATCTAGGTTATACCGAGACAAATTTTATGGTGAAAATTTTATATTTTGGGCGCCTTTCCGAACGTGTTGGCACGCAAGAAGAACACATTGATTTGCCTGATAATATACGCACAATTACCGAGTTAAAAGCGTGGCTAAACACCTATCATCAATTAGACGGAATACTAGATCATGACACAGTAAAAACAATGATAGATCAATCACTTAACCATAAAAACTCATCCATAATTGGCGCCGTAGAAATCGGGTTTTTACCACCTGTTGGCGGTGGGTAATGATCCTTATTTCCGATACACCATTTGATCCAGGAGAGCACCTAAACCAGTTCTCTAAAGCCAATATATCCGCAGGTGCTATTTCCAGTTTCCTTGGCCAAGTCAGAAACGAGAATGGAACTGTCAAAGCACTAGAATTGCAATCCAATAAAGGGGTGACTGAACAAGGGATTGCACAGGCTGAAACACAAGCGAGAGAACGATTCTCTCTGATTGACGTATTGATTATTCACAGGATTGGCACAATGGAAATCGGAGAACCAATCGTTCTCGTATTGGTCGCCGCCAAGCATAGACGCGACGCATTTGAAGTTTGTGATTTCCTTATGGATTATCTGAAAACCGAAGCCATGTTTTGGAAAAAGCAAACAGGAAAAACAGGGAGTCTATGGATAGAACCAAGGGCTCAGGATTATCAAGATAACAAAAGATGGAGTTAAATTATGCACGGCGTAAATGAGAGTT
Source organism: Robiginitomaculum sp. (assembly GCA_016765255.1). GTDB lineage: Bacteria > Pseudomonadota > Alphaproteobacteria > Caulobacterales > Maricaulaceae > Robiginitomaculum_A. The sequence continues at coordinate 1,003 of JAESQI010000140.1, forward strand.
TGAAATTTGTTCCTGTTCGGATTGCGATCCTAATTGTAAGTGACACACGTACTTTGGCCAATGATACATCGGGTGATCTGCTGGTCAGGCGCGTTCAAGATGCGGGGCATGAACTTGCTGAGCGAAAAATATTACGAGACGATATACCGAGCATTCGGGCACAGGTAAAAGCGTGGATAGATGATCCTTTAATCGACGTAATTATCTCCAGCGGCGGTACGGGTTTGACGGGGCGCGATATCACACCCGAGGCCATCACGCCCTTGTTTGAAAAAACCATAGACGGGTTTGCTCATGTTATGCATATGGTCAGTTTTCAAAGCGTTGGCGTTTCAACTATGCAATCGCGGTCTTGCGCGGGCGTTGCCAACAACACATTTATTTTTGCCCTGCCTGGTTCCAACGGCGCGGTCAAAGACGGGTGGGACAAGATCATATGCTTGCAACTCGATAGTCGCCATAAACCGTGCAACCTAATCGAAATTATGCCTAGGCTAAGCGAAAAATAGACTGCCATTAGCGAACGTGAGATGCGCCGTTGACGTCAATAGTTGCTGCCGTAGCGGATGGACATAAGTCGGACAGGAGAAATGCCGTCAGCGCGCCTATTTCTTCTGGCTCGGCAAATTTTCCGAACGGGATTTCAGCCAGCGCAGACCGTAAAACCTCTGGATCTGTTGGGGCCATTTCTGTATTGATCCAGCCAGGCGCCAATGCATATACCAACACCCCGTCCTTGGCCGCCCCTCGCGCCAATGTCTTGGAAAGCGCCAGCAATCCACCTTTTGAAGCGGCATAGGCAGCGTGGTCGATTGAATCGCCCCTGTGGGAAGCGCGGCTGCACACATTGACGATCCGACCCTCGCCCATTTTTCTAAAATCCCTCAAGGCAGCGCGGCTTAAATCTGCTGGCGCCTGCATATTCACTGCCATAATTTGCTCCCAAGCATTGGCCCACTCCGCTTCCCCGCCATAAAGGTCAGACACCATATCAATCCCCGCATTATTCACCAGCGCATTTATGGGGCCGACTTGGCTAACAGCCTGTGCCCACAAACGAGTCCCCGCTCCTGTCTTGGACAAATCTTCTTGGATACAGGCAATAGCGTTCTTACCAATGTCTTTGCAAACAGCATCAGCCGCATTTTTATTGCCATTATAATGGACAATAATTTTTGCCCCATAACTGGCGCAAGTTTTCGCAATCGCAGCACCCACGCCCGCGAAGCACCAGTTACCAAAAGGGTTATATGATCGAGTTTCATGTCTAAATCCTTACAATGGGGGGGGGGCACTTTTTCTTGAAAAGCATACCTATGATGTCCTTAGCTAAAGAGAAGAAATTATCCAAGGCAAAACAAATCTACTTTTTAATATTCGAAATAAATTATGCGCAGGATAATCATGCAAATTTGTTTCTATCCCTCCTTACCTTTATATGATAGAAAACCCCTACAACAAATTAGGGGACTAAGATTATGGAACATACACTTTCAACTACCGCACACGCATTTCTAGGCTATCTCGCCCTTATGCTCATTGTATTGCTAATCCTTGCAGGATTGCGAACGGCCATGACATTAAGCGGCAAAAAGAAGGCGAATGATTTTGCCCCAACAGGTGAGGACGCTGGTGCATTTTCGCGCAGACTCGTGCGGGCACATGCTAATATTTACGAATTTTTCCCGATTTTCGGCGGCGTATTGCTGTTTGCACTCGCAACAGGACAAACAGGAATTACCAACGGCCTTGCCATGATTTTTCTTGGTGCCCGCATTCTCCAAACTCTGGTGCATCTTTTATCTACCAACGTTATGGCGGTGCAAGTGCGGTTTTTCTTCTTCCTCGTTCAGTTCTTCATTGCGGCTTACTGGATACTCAAATTTTGCGGTTGTTTGGGCTAGAAACCAATCACAATGTCAACAAGAATACGGCGCGGAAATTTACCTGCGCCCAATTCTTGACTGAGCCATTTCATCGGCAATTTCATTGGTTGGACGATTGGTTTTAGCCGCGCACTCTATGATTTCAACCAATGTCGCCTCAAGGCCTTGTAGCTTTTCCTCAACCCAATCTTTATTGTAATTTCCTTCAATCTCGCCCGCAATATTGATAATACCGCCGCCATTGACCACATAATCGGGGCAATATAATATAGATTTTTCATGCAGGAATTTACCCATTTTCGATATGGATAATTGATTGTTTGCCGCCCCTGCAATGGCTTTAATTTTCAAGACATCAATTGTATTTTCATTGATCGTAGCCCCCAAAGCGCACGGTACGTAAATGTCTGCATCAACGCCGTAAATATCATCTGGTGCAACCAGTTTTGCCCCAAATGCACTTTCAGTTTTACGCATAAGTTCCGCATTTATATCGGTGACAATCAAATGCGCCCCCGCTATCGATAACCGCCTGCAAACATCATACCCTACATGACCAAGCCCTTGAACACTAATCCGCAGTCCTTTTAACGGTGCATTCAATTTCTTGTCGGCAGCCAATCTCACAGCCCTAAATACACCGTCAGCAGTCACAGGCGAAGGATCACCAGAGGCCGCCTCACCATCATTTAGACCAGCTACAAAACTGGTTTGCTGGCGTACTACGCGCATATCATCAGGAGAAACCCCCACGTCTTCTGCCGTGTAATACCGCCCCCCAAGACTATCAACGGCTTTGCCAAAAGCTGCAAACAATGCGGTTCTATCAAAGTCTCCACTGGGCCGTAAAACCACGGCCTTACCGCCGCCCAAATTAAGTCCCGCCATGGCATTTTTATAACTCATACCACGCGATAGCCGAAGCGCATCGGTCAAAGCAGTCGCAGAGTCTGAATAGCTCCACAATCTACACCCGCCTGCAGACGGGCCACATTTGGTAGAGTGAATGGCAATGAAAGCTTTCAACCCACTCTCGGGATCGGAGAAAGTATGTACGCTTTCATGATCGTCAAAATCTATGTTTTCAAAAATAGCCATGACATATTCCGTTATTTATGCATTCGAATCAGATAGGATATCTAGCCGCAAGATAATTGAATTATGTAGAAAATTTGTATTAAAAATACGTGATTTATGAAATATTTCCGTTTTGTATGATCAAATTTCAGGCCACATTATCCGAATAGCGTCCCTCACAAATAATAGACCGCACGAATGTTTCACGTGAATCATTATGCGAAAACCAGACAGTACGCGCCAGAAACTCATAAATACTTATCCATGCCTAAACATAAAAAGTACAAAGACTTTTCGCTTACAACCAAGCATTATTCTGATTGCGCATGTATTTCTCGAAAATATTATTACGCGTTAAAAGTGTGTCGTGTATTTAGAAAAAACTTCTTATATTGAGAGAGCTTCTACGATGAGAGTGTCCCTGCTCCTGCGGCCGCCGCCCTTATCAAGCCAATGGTTAGCGCGGCCCCACTCCCGTCCCCGATACCCAAGCCAAGGTCTAGCAAGGGTTGTTTGCCTATTCGGTCAAGGAGGGCACCGTGGGCCGGCTCAACGGTATGTGCGCGGCGAGGCAATGGTCTAGCGCCAAAGGGTTGAGTGCATATAAAATCGCCGCCGCAGAGCAAACAGCATATCCATCAAGCAAGACGGGAACATTCTGGTGTCTTGCAGCCAATATGGCTCCCACCATGCCCGCAATGTCGCGGCCACCAAAACACCGCAAGACTTCAAGAGGGTCTGTTAAAATGTCTTTGTGAAAATGTGTTGCAATACCGACAGCTTCAATTCGCCTCTGCGCTGCTTCGCCTTGCCCACCTGCCCAATATTGCGCCGCGCCTCCGTATAGCCCTCTCGTGATACCAGCGGCAGCCGTTGCCGTACCAATGCCCGCATTGCCGATGATAATTAAATCTGCCCCCTCCGAAACCACCTCCATACCAAATGCGATTGCCCTCGCACACTCAATTTCAGATAATGAGGCTTCGATTTGCATATCGCCAGCAGGTTCTTCAATGCCCATTTCGTAAATTTTATAGGCGGCACCTTGCGACGTCGCAATTCCGCGCAACGCCGCCTGACCACTTGACAGCATTTCAACGCGGTTCTTTGCCTGCGCTACAGGGTCGCTCCCTGAAACAAATTTTGCGACTTTGTGCGTGCCTACAA